>JAJTHM010000098.1 GCA_021297855.1 Sphingobacteriales bacterium
AAACTCTTTATATTTTTCTCGGTATGTTGGTGAATGTAAAACAGCGTAAATGTAATCTAGTATGTCTATTGGGGCGAATGTGTCTTTGGTTGTTTCTTTTTCGTTGGTAAAAGTTAATCCTAATTTATCTGCTATTTGCTGTACAATTTCAGCGTGGAGGTTTGGTGTTCTTTCGGTGGTTTGACCGATGGTTTGCTGGGCGTTGGTTTCGGGGTAGAGGTATAATGGGAAAGTATATGGATTTGCATTAGCCGTTTCTGTAATATGAAAATCATTAATAATGTTTGTTATAAAAGTGTGCTGGAAACTTTCAGTTCTGCATTGTCTATTTGTTATTAATCCAACGTTTTTTCCTTTTATGAAATGCTTCATTACATCTACTCTCCAACGCCATAATATTTTATTATCGAAATAAGTAAATCTATTATCAAAAGGACGATATGAACATTCAATTATATTTTCATCATCAACAACCAACTTTTCCTTATTACTTAAAATAAACTCAGCATAATTTTTTCCTAAATTATATTTAGTTTTTAATTCACTTTCTGATAAATTATTGTTTTTAAATTCGTTCAGTCTTATTTTTACATCTAATTTTGTTACTGCAAAAGCAAATTCATCTCCCATAGTTACAATTCCAGTAACGTTTTTTGAAAACAATTCATCAACTCTAATGCCTTCTTCATATAATTTTCTACCATCATCATTTTTTGGTACAAAAAAGTAATTAGGCGCATTGTATGCTAATTCTTTAAAATCAATAGTTTTTAATGAATTTTCAGATAGAAAATCATATTTCATTTCTCTTTTTCCAAATAAATCATAATGAAAAACTTTACCTAATTCGTTTGCCTTTTTCTTTCCTGTTTTTACAAAAATGTTTATTGATACACCTTGCTGAATATCAAATACATTAACATCAGCACTTCCATCTGGTGCAGTTTCTTTTTTCTTGCTATTTCCGTGAAGGTCAATGGTATAAATTTTATCAAATGTTTTGAGTAAATGCCATCGCATACCTCTAAAGGTTGGGTTATCCAAAAAACCATGCGGATTGATAAATGCTAAAACACCACATCCATTCTTTTCTATAAAATGCTGACCGTATCGGATAAATTTCACATAATCATCATTGAGCCAATGTTTTCTTTCATTAAAATGAACGCCATCTACATATTTATAATCATCTATCAGCTTACTTATCCATTGTCCATTATTTGAAGATATACCACTGTAAGGCGGATTTCCCTTCACGATCATAACAGGTGCGTCTCGTTTTATATAATTGGCTTCGTTGGCTTCGGAGCTGAGCCAATTGGCAAATAGTGAGCCTGTATCGGGATGGTGTTCTTCGAGGCTATTGGTTAGGTATATTTTTAGTCGTTGTTCTCTTGTAGGTTTATAGCCAGTTTCTTTCAATAATAAATCGATTTGTAAATGTGCCATAGCATAACTCGCCATCAAAAGTTCAAAACCAATAAGTCTTGGTAGCAAATGATTTTCTACATAGTTACTCCATATTCCTTCCTGACCTTCAAACTTTTTATAAATTTGTTTTATTACTTCTGCAATATACGTGCCAGTGCCTGTGGCAGGGTCTAGCATTTGAACTCGGTGCACTTCTTGTTCTACTTGCTTGCCTTGCACGTTTACTTTTATCTTTATTTTGCTATTATCAGCGATTCCTGCTGTTATTCCAAATTCGGTTTTCAATATTTCGTCTATTGCTCTAACTTGGAAACCTACCACTGGTTGAGGCGTATACCAAACTCCTCTTGCTTTTCGCAAAGCGGGGTCATACGCACTTAAAAAATCCTCGTAAAAATGAATGATGGGGTCTTCCATTTTGGTTGACTTTCCGTAGTTTTTAAGCAATTCCTCCACATTACAAGCTAGAAACAATTCTACAAGGCTCTCTACTATCCATACAATTCTATCATCCAAGTCGAGCCCTGCTATGTATCCAAATAGTTTTTTAAGAAAAGGGTTAGATTTAGGGATAAGTTCATAAGCTTCTTGTCGGCTAAATGTAGGTAAGGTAGGGTCGTGCAATCGAGCACAAAACATACCATAGACAATCGTCTGCGCATAAACGTCGGCAAAACCTTGGGGAGTAATATCATGTATCAGAATATCCTTAAATGCCTTCATTTGGTCTTTAAGGGTACTATTCTCTTGATTTAGTTCATCAGAAATTAAAGCTTTACCTATGACATCAGACAGCAAACGAGCCTTTCCTGCCATCATCTCAGCCAGTTGCCTAGAACTCTTAATCGTTTGACTAATATGCACACAGAAGTCCTTAATCAAGTTTTCAAAGGCTATGAAATTTTCTGCTCTGGCTAAAACGCCTTTATCAGTTAGTTCTCCTATACAAATACTGGTCACAAACTTTCCCTCTCGGTATAAATGAAAATCGAGATAATCTGTAAAAATAAGATTAGGAAGTGAAGCTTTGTAACGGTCAAATTGTTCTTTATTGCCTGTTTTCTTTTCCCCTTTCAGATCCTTATCCCCTATGTCTTTAGCCTCGATAAAACCTACTGGAATATCTCCACGAGTCAAAATATAATCAGGTGCACCGCAGGACTGTCTTTTTGGTTCATTGGTGGCTCTAATGTCAGGTATTAAGCTTTCTATAAGCACCTGCAAATCACTCCGAAAAGTATGTTCGGTAGCATTTCCTAGTTTGTAGCGTTTATTTATGTTTTCGAGGTAGTTCTGAATGGTCATTTACAAAAATGGTCTTTAGGTGTCATAAGGATAAAAAATAAATATAATCTGCTGTTTAAACTTATAAAACAATTATAATAAAACTTCATAAATCAATTGCTTCTACTCGTGTTAAAATTAAAGTGATTTTTGAAACACATCCCGACTATCCCATTAATTTTCTAGAGCTCTACTCTCCTCCCACATCTTTAATTCCTGTAACAAAGATATTAAAATATTTTGCCTATTTTAGAAAACAATCTATATAAGTATCTGGACAGAATACTAAGGAGTGGTGACTGACCGTTTTTGTATTGGAATATTCCAATAACCATTAAATTTTACTATTATGTCTAATCTCAC
>JAJTHM010000034.1 GCA_021297855.1 Sphingobacteriales bacterium
AGATGCGAGAAAATGTAGAATCATTTATGAAAGAAAGAAAGAAAAATAAAAAGCAAGTGCAAAAATACTTTCACGCAAAGCACGTCAGATATGCAGCTTAGAAATTATAGTATCACTAAATATCTAAACGATTAATAAATACGTTTGTGTTTCCATTATTACCTGCTGTTGTAACATTTGAGGTATTGGTACTGATGGCAATACCCGCTGAATTACTAAAGCTTGTATTGGCTAGTGATATATTAATATTCGAATTCGTCACAAAATTACTATCCGCTGTTGTGACTAAATGAACACCCACTCCAAAATTTACGCTTGTATTATTGATAGTCAAACTATCCAAAGTGATATGTTTAACCGTGATCAATCGAATTGTATGTTGAAGATTTGAGACTGTTGGATTGAACGTAATGGTCTCTCTCGTCGTATTTCCAGAGATTCGCAAATTATTTGTTCTATTCAATCCAGGTATCATGCCATTGAACGTGATTTGCTCATTGTAAGGACCAGATCCTGCATCAATTCTCAAGACCACCGGGCCAGCCATTCCACAAGAATAAACTGCATTGACGGCACCTTGAACTGAGGTGAAATTGCTTTGACTCTGAGGCAAGTTTTTATTGATGGTAAATGTTCCACTGAATGGTGTACAGAAACTCGTTGTAAATGTATCATTCACATTATTTAAATCAGACAATGTATTTACATTACCAGTGAATGCTCTGAACAAATTATTACCACCTGTTGTGAAGGTATATGGTGTGGTAAATGTCAATTGAAGCGTATCACAAGGTGCGATATTCAAGCCGGTAAATGATTGAGATGTTACTGCACCATTCACACTGTAATTGGCATCTAAACTGGTTATATTTGAACTTCCATTATTCAATACTGTAATTTTAATCGAATAAGGTGAGCCCAATGCAACAGCTGATGTAGCAGGTGTTCGAACTGCAATAACAGCAGCATCTCGAGCACTAGCATTGAATTCATCTGCACCCAAATCAGGAGTTGTTGATCTTGATGTATTGTCAATATCTTGAGGTACAAGTGCAAGGACATTTGCTCCAGCATCTGCGATACAAGGAGTCGTCGTATGCAAATCTGTTGGCGATACAAATGTGACTTCTTTATTTAAGCCACCTGTTTCAAAACTTGCAATTCCGACTGTTGCAGCGGCTTTCCACCCTGCATAATTGGCATACAACCCACCATTGTAATAAGCAAAGTTAGTATGGCGCGTATAGAAATCATTATTTGTATAAACAATACTTGTTCCAGAATAGATAAAGGCAGCATAGCCAGAACCTGTGACTGTTCCATTCCCCGTATTTTGGAAAATATTATTCTTAATATTGAGAAAAGATAAACCACTACCTAAATACAATGCATATGAACCCCCATTGGAAGTATTGGTCATGCTAATCGTATTGTGCATGATGTCCACATAATTCGAACTATTGGCCATATAAAGTCCATAAGCAGTAGAAGTGGTACCTCCTACTTGTATCATATTATTCGCAATCAAACCGCGAACTGGGTCTGAAGTATTCACATTGAAATATTGCAATTGTATCCCATAGAAACTAGACGAAGAACCAGAAGTTGAAGTATAAATAATTTTATTTTTCGTCAATACAGGAGCCTTCGGAGACCAAAACATATATATTCCAGAATAGCCTCCTACTGGAGATGTTGAAGTGATGGTATTACCAGTAACGGTGCATGAATCATGATAATTCGTTTGAATTCCATATTGATACATATCGCTGATGATATTATTGGCAATAATCAATCTATTACTATAAACACTCGTATTACTATACATATCTACTCCAGCGTAACCATTAGAAATTGTGTTTCCGATAATATTGATATTATTATTTGTGGTGGAGTTTTGATAGACACCTCTGTAATATGTATTGCCAATAACAGGGTGCGTAATGATACAATTTGTTATACTATCAAAATCGCTACCCGCTTTGACATTTATACCAAAACAAGTAGATGCGAGGTTATTGATAAAAGTCATTTTATCAAAGGTCACATAGTCAACCCCATTCAACTCAACAACGCCTTGCGAATTTGCAGTAGTTGTGCTCACGATACAAGCAGCAGCATTTCCTGAAGCTGATTGAAACTTCACTGTTTTAGAAGGAGAAGTACCATTGATGGTATTTAAAACTATTTGCTCATTATATGTTCCATTGGCGACATTGAATAAAACAGAACTTCCAATTCCACCACAATTTAAATTTGCTGTAGCAGCTGCGAAAGAGGTGAAATTCGTTGGCCCACTTCCACTCGGATTGATGGTGTATGTTCCATTCAAGGCAGGACAAAGTGTCCATTGCGCAGTATCATTTGAAGGAGCTACATCAGATACTCCATTTGGTGAAGTCGTATATACTTTCAAATTAGACGTACCCGCACCGAAAGTATATGGATTTGTTAAAGTTAAAGAAACCGTTGCACATGGAGCTAAAGAACCTGCCCAAGCTTGACTTACCACTGTTCCACCATTTACTGTATAATTAATATTTGCAGATGTGATTGTGTTTCCACCAAAGTTTTTCAAAGTTACGTTGATACTCTGACTACCTGAAGCCAATGGGAAATTTGGCGAATTGATCAGCGACACACCTAAATCATTATTTGCAACAGTACTCATTTCATCAGCTCCCATATCGGGCGCAGAACCTCTAGCATGTCCTTCAAAGTCTGTTGAAACCCCTAAGTTTGCTCCATTATTACAAGGGTTGGTAACGTGTAAATCGGTAGCAGAAACAAAAGAAGGATTGACATTGATAGAATTTAAACCCCCACCAGTTGGATAAGCATTTGCATAATTGCTCGCTGTATAATTCACCCCAGTTATCTGAACGAGATTGGCAGAAGAAGGGTTGAAATAGTTATTATCATTCAAGGTTGTTACGGCAGAATTTGGGGTTATTATTAAAGGAATAAATCCAGCAGCAGTGGGCTTATTTGTTGCCAAAATATTATTTCTCAGATTATTATTCGATCCACTTTGAACATTGATACCAGCATTGGTACCCGAAGTCGTGATTAAATCCATATTCACGGTATTGTGGTACACATTCCAGTTTGATGAACTCTGCACGAAAATACCTGAAGTTCCGGATGTATAGGTAAATCCATTAATCATATTATTATATACAAAGCCCTGGTTTGAAGCACCACCATTAGAGCTGGTAAAGTATAATCCATACTGGCCAGTTCGAAGGATGCTATTGCCAATAAATTCATGATAATTTAATCCAGATGGATTAGCACTAGAAAGATATACTGGAATTGTACTTGTAATAGAATTTCTCGTATTAACAGTATTGTAATTGAATTTAATTGTCTGCGCATTTTGGCAGAAAATTCCATACTGATATGCATCAACAAAATTATTATAGGTAAAATACAAGGTATTGTTTCCGTTATTCGTAATAGAATAAACGCCATAAAATCCGTGTCTAATGGTAGAAGAATCAATTCTATGATTGTTTGCGATGGTACTTAGTGTACCGAGCGAGGTAGTGCTTCCATTGATTACTACAGATGTAAAATTGCTAGTAGTAGAAGTTGTTCCATTACCCGTCATATCTACAATACAATTATTCAATCGATTATTGACTCCATTCATAAAGTGCACGGTCCAAGCCTCAGATGCACCAGAACTTCTAATAGTCATATTTCTAAAGAAGACATTACTGCAATTATTGAATCTCAATACATGAGATAAACCTGAGCCAGAAGCGCCTGTAGCAAAAGTCAAAATCCTCGTTGCAGCATTTCCACTTCCTCCGTCAAACGTGATGGTGTTCGTCACTGAAGCTCCTGTTATGGCAGGAATGCTCACTTGCTCGGTATAAGTACCCGAAGCCACTTGGAAAATGATAGGGCTTCCAATTCCACAACCTTGCATAGCGGTGATGGCTGCACCAAATGTTGTAAAATTCGTTGGGCCTGGCGTTCCGCCAATGGTATACACACCGCCCATTCCCACACATCCACTGCTATAAGCCGTATCATTTGTCGCATTCGGGTCAGCACCTCCATTTGGAGCATTGGAGAACGCCTTCATGGTAAATGATCCTGTAAAATTATATTGTTGAGCGCCTGTAAATACAATCGTATCAGAGGCGCAAGTCGCCAAACTTCCCGTCCAAGCTTTCGTTTGAACCGTGCCATTGATATTATAAGATACATTGGCAGAAGTCAACGTTGTAGAACCAATATTTGTCAATAAAACCTTGACATCCTGTAAACCAGGTGAAGCGACGCCATTGGCTGGAGATGTGATAGCGGAAACTCCTGCATCCAATCCAGCAGGGTGGTGATCTGCACCTACATCCGTTATGCCACATCTGTTCAAATTGTCAATATCATCCGTAACAAAAGGACTCACAGGGACAGGTCTCAAATTCACACCGCTATTGATACGCAAATTAGTCGATGAGAAAAAATTTGGATTAGCCACTAGAGATGCAGGATCATAAGTAGCTCCCATACCTGTTTTCCATGCTGCAAAGGTGGCGTAATTGGTCGCGTTTAAACTTCCAAAATTTGTTGCTCCAGTTCCCTGAAAATAGACGTTCGAATCGATTTTTACATTGGCGGCTGTATTGTTATCAGAAAAAATACATTGTCCTGCATTGGTTCCATTTCCTGAATTTGCGACAATATTGAATTTAAATTCTTGTAGTGGAGAATAACAACATCCCCATTGAAGATATACAGCAGGAGTAGCCGTAGACCCAGAGGTTACATTAAAGGTATTGTGGTAATACCGCGCATGAGAATAAGAAGCAAACAAACCATAAGCTGTACCTGTGCCTGAACCAATTTTGATGAAATTATTAGAAACAATTGGATAAATCACAGGAGAGGTATTCGTGCCATTCACATAATTCAAATACATTCCCGTACCATTGTTGGCAATATTGATATTGTTTTTACTGATTGTCGTGAATTGACTTGCGCTATTGGCTTGTACACCTCCATTAGACACAAACAATCCATAAAAAGTATTCGCCGTAGAAGTCGTAATCGTATTTCCTGAAAAATTAAAATTGATATGGAAATTCAAATACGTTGCATAGGCACTTTGTTGGGAGAATGTATTATTGGTAATGGTCGTATTATAGGTGTAATATGGACTATAACTACCATTATAATATATACCATAAGAACCATTGTTAAAGGTACATTGATTAATGGTATTATTATCATCACCTTGATTCAATTGAACAGCATTATTATTATTGGCATAGATAATTGAATATTGTTGACTGGTTGAACTTGTATTGGCACCATTGAAAATGATATTCTGGAATGTATTGAATCTAGAATTATTCAATTGCCAAATAATATACGAACCAATTCCAGTATTTGAATTCGTCATCGTCATATTTTGGAACCGAGTATAATCCGCACCATTCATATAGACTACGTAATTATTGGCTGCAAGGGTTGCTGTATTGAACTGCAAATTCACAGAAGAAGCAATTCCACTAGCCGATTGGATAGTCACTGTATTGACTGCAGATACCCCTGGATATTGTTTCAATTCAAATTGCTCCGCATACGTTCCAGCAGCTACATTGACTGTAACTGGACCCGTAATACCACAATTATTTAATCTTGAAGCTAAGCTAGAGAAATTGACAAAATTAGTGGCACTTGCGGGCAATCCCGGATCTATTGTGTATGTTCCAGCAGTTAAAGGTTGACAAACGACATTATTGACAAATGTATCATTGAATATAAATGCATCAACTCCTCCGTTAGGAGCATCCGTCCATGCGATAACCGTATCAAAAGCCCCTGTGAAATTATATTGATTAGCACCTGTAAAAGTAACATTGGCAGTTGCATTATTTGCGATAGAACCCGTCCAAGCAACTGTTTTAACAGAACCGTTTACACCTACTTTATAACTAACATTGGCTGAAGTAATCGTAGTTGCACCGTGGTTTTTAATTTGAATAATGACGTCTTGCGTACCAATAGTCATTGGAGCTACTGGAGTAACCACAGACGCTGCCCCAATATTCAAGGCTGGAATATTGTATTCATCAGCGCCAACATCCACCGTTGAAGATGGAGAAAGCGGTCTAGTATCTCCATCGATATCCGAAGTCACTGCACCAATATTAGTTCCCCAATTACTTAAACTAGAAGACAAGGAATGCAAATCTGTCAAATCGTTATTGAATTGTGGTGCTTGCCATTTGCAAGAAGAAGTATTCGGACCAGATTGGCATGATCCTAAACTGGCTTGTATCCATTGGTTCGTATTATAGTTAGAGCAACTAAATAATGCTTGTGAAGCAGTTGAATTAGACCCCCAAATATTGTTATTTAAAAAACTACTGAAAGGATTAGAATTTGTATAATAAAAATATCCTACAGCGCTAATATTATTAGTAGCAGTAAATGTATTAAACCAGTATGCGTTGTAGCACTATTTTGATTCATATTAAATGCGTTGCCATTCCCTAGATTCACTACATGAATCGTATTATGCCAGAAATCGATATTCCTGAATTGAGTCTGAGTATATACACCAGATGGGTTTGTATTATAGAACATACCTCCTATCATATTGTTTGAAATTTCAGAACGCACAGTGCCAGTTCCATTTTGGAAATTAGTATTAGCGAGAAATATCCCGTACTGTCCAACGCGATTGATTTTATTTTTCTTGAGCTCAAACCGCTCTGTATAACGTAAATCCATCCCAAATGAATTGACATTACTAGACAACATATTGTCAATTGTATTTCCATTAATTTTGGTTGAATCTTGATTATACCAATATATTCCATAATATGCTTGACCTAACAATCTATTATTCGTCACCTCATTTTTTTTGCAGAATACAGTAGTACTCGTGCCCACAGCTGAAATTCCAAAATAGCCTCCTGTGATGGTATTGTTATCCAACACGTTATTATTTCCATTATTCCCAGCTGTTGTAACATTGGATGTATTGGTACTGATCGCAATACCTGCAGAATTGCTAAGGCTCGCGCTCGCCAAAGAAATATTGATATTCGAATTCGTCACAAAATTGCTATCCGCTGTGGTGACTAAATGAACACCCACTCCAAAACTTGTACCCGTATTATTAATAGTCAAACTATCCAAAGTGATATGCTTCACGGTGATCAATCGAATCGTATGTTGAAGTGTTGCAACTGTCGGATTGAACGTAATGGTCTCTCTTGTCGTATTTCCAGAAATTCTCAAATTATTCGTTCTATTCAATCCAGGTATCATACCATTGAACGTGATTTGCTCATTGTAAGGACCAGATCCTGCATCAATTCTCAGAACCACTGGGCCTGACATACCACATGAATAAAGTGAGTTCACCGCTTGAGAAACGGAGGTGAAATTACTAGAGCTAAATGGTAAATTTTTATTAATGGAATACGTTCCACTATAAGAAGTACAAAGATTAGCAATCAGCGTATCGTTAGTATTGTTTCCGTCTGCATTGCTAGTATTGATCAAACCATTAAAAATTTTCAAAGCATTCGATCCAGAAGCTGTCAAGGTCAATGGACTTGTGAATGTCAAGGTAATCGTATCACATGGCAAAAGAGTCAATCCAGTGAAAGATTGAGAAGTCGCCGCACCGCCATTGACAGAATAACTCATATCCAAAGCCGTAATGGTTGTACTTCCATTATTTCTGACAACTGTTCTTATTGTATAAGGTGCAGCAAGAGCGAAAACTGATCCTGTAGGAGAAGTCATCAATTGGGTAGCTACATCAAAAGGAGCAGTTGTAAATTCATCACAGCCCAAATCTGGAGTGGTGGTTCGAGCTTGTCCGTCATAATCATCTAACACTTTGTTAACAGAAGGCGAAGTCGAAGTGTAATTATACCCAATGTCCGCGATACACGGCAGCGTTGTATGCAAGTCCGTCGATGAAGTAAAAGTCACTTCTCTGCTCACACCTGCTGCTTCAAACCCAGGTATACCTCCTGCAGCCGCCGCTTTCCATGCGGCATAATTAGCATATGACGTACCATTGTAAAAAGCAAAATTCGAATTTCGAGTATAGAAGTCATTATTATTATAAAACATCTGTGTTCCAGGATATATAAAAGCAGCATAGCCACTTGTTGTGCCGTTTCCTATATTTTGGAAAATATTGTTTCGCACCGTATCATAAGCGAAACCGTTATTCATATAGAGCGCATACGAACCATTTGCAACCGTATTGGTCATATTCACCGAATTGTGGATGATGTCAGAATAGTTGCAAGAGTTTTGCATAAAAATTCCATAGGCAGTAGCGAATGTACCACCCACCTGTATCATATTATTCGCAATTAAGCCTCTAGTGGGATTTGAAGTGTTCACATTGAAAAACTGTAAATTCATCCCATAAAAATTTCCTGTGGTAGTATAGGTAGAAGTAAATACAATTTTATTTTTCGCTATAATCGGCCCTTTTGGAGACCAATTAGCATAAATGCCCGAATAACTGCTATTTGCAGAACTGGAAGTGATTGTATTTCCCGAAATAATTACAGAATCTTGATAGTTACTATATATTCCATTATAATACGATCCATTAATTGAATTATTACTGATGACATTTCTATTTGAAGTGGTAGAAGTATTTGAATTTAGAAACACGCCATATCCAGCACCATTAATGGTATTGCCATTGATCGTATTTCTATTATCAATTGTATTGTTCTGATATACTCCATTGCCATTGACACCACTGGCAGCCATATCGATGATACAATTGGAGATTGTATTGAAATCGGCCCCATTTTGAATCCAAACACCAAAACAAGTTGAAGTAAACGTATTTCTGATTATAACTTTATCGAAAGTGATAAAATCCGCTCCATTTAAGTTGATAATCGCTTGTGAACTAGGCGTTAAAAAACTGATAGTACAATTCGCCGCTACTCCAGAAAGCGATTGGAACCTAATCGTATTGGTAGCACTAGCTCCTATGATAGGAGGAATTTGAATTTGCTCATTATAAGTTCCATTGGAAACATCGAAAGTGACTGGACCACTGACCCCGCCGCAAATCAAATTATTTACCGCAGCTGTGAAGGTAGTAAAGTTTGTAGGACCGCTTCCTGAAGCATTAATAGTATATGTGCCGCTCATGGCTATGCATGAAGTATACCTAGCCGTATCATTGGTTGGGTTTGCATCTGCCACTCCATTTGGTGCGGTCGTGAATACACTGAGATCATTAGAACCATTAATTATGGTTACATTCGTTGAAAAAGTAAAACTAGCACTCGCACATGGATTTAAAGGAGATCCTGAATACGCTTGAGTAACTAATGTTCCATTGTTTAATCGATAGTTGACATCGAAAGAAGAAACTACATTGTTTCCTAAGTTTCTAATAACTACCGTTACTGATTGGCTACCCGCAACCAATGGGAATGCTGGCGCTGAAATGCTCATGACTTGAATGTCGTTGCTTGGCACAGATACAATTTCATCTGCTCCAATATCTGGGGTGCTAGCTCTGGTTTCTCCATCATAATCCGTTGTTATACCTAATCCAGTTGCGCCATTGAAACATGGCTGAGTGGTATGGAGATTGGTAGAACTCACAAATGCTGGATTGTCAATATAAGAATTGGCCCCTCCGTTCGCAGGAGAAGCTGTTTTATAATTGGAAGCAGTTAAATTGACATTATTAATCTGCAATAAATTAGGAGACGATGCATTGAAATAATTATTATTATTTAAAAAAGTAAACATCCCAGTAGTGTTTACCCACACAGGAAACATGCTGGTTCCTGAGGTAGCAGAAATTCCAATATTATTATTTCTGCAATCTGTAAAACTACTATTGGCATTATATATACCCGCTGTAGTTCCTGATGTAGCTATTAAATTACAATTTATGCTATTGTGGTACAAATTCCATCTACTAGAGGAGTTTAAAAATATTCCACCATAGCCAGATGTGTTTCTAAAACCTGTTATCATATTATTGGCGCAGATATTGCTCGCTGCGACTTGTCCGGCTGAAGATGTAGCATAAACTCCATATCGTCCGATGTCTGGATAGACGATAGCTGAGAGATAAATGCCAGAGTGCGCAGATTTTCTGTACTTTGATTTAAAATGGGACCGAATTCGGAGATGAAAATAGGTATAACTCTAGCCATATCTCTCGCCTGGACTGCATCCACGATATTGAAGTACTTCGTGCAGATCTCCATTTCTTGACTAGCTATTGTCATCGTTTTTCTCATCTTCTCATCTCCTAGTTCATACATGGTTTGATTGAAACTGGCTAGGGCTTTGAGATAAAGGGTGAGATAGTTATTGAAATCTCGAACGGTGTTGAGTTTAAAATTATGGTTTTTAATGTAATCGTGAATCTGATTGAGTTGTTCTACGATTGAAATCAATTGTTGCATTTTCATAAGACTTTGTTGAGCCGAATTCGCCTTAGTTATACTTATGAAATCTCGCAGTTCTGGTATTTGTATGAGCTGCTGATAGAGCAGTGCATAGAAAAAACGCAATTCGGTTTTATCTAATTCTATACGCCTATTTAGTTTTAAATTTTGAAAACTCACCCAATAGTCCATTCCTTTGCTCGTATTTAAACTAGCCTCCGATAGCAGGTCTATGACATTCAAAATTCTATATGCATTGGAGTCGCTGGAATAGGTTTCATTGGTCAGAGAATGTATCAACTTATCGAGTGCATATCCATTTCGCACATTCGTGATAAAATGATGGCTTAGTTTGAGTATGTCTTTCGTTTTATTTATATCGACAGACGTTGAAAACAAAGAGGGCGAATGTATGACCATATTGATAGGTAAGTTTTCCATATCCATCAATGCAGACTGCCTGAGCACCATTAAATCAGAGGTATAGTAGGATTGACCTCCGCCCGCGTATAAAGTATGAATATATTGAAATGATTTTGGAAACAAGTAGCGGCACAGATTGGAATCCTTCGCATTGGTTATTTTTGCAAAAATTTGATTGATACCAATATGCAAGACCTCTTGCTTGAATCGGGAAGCCATAAACGTCGAAACTCCATTGATGGCGGCAGCTTCCCAACTGATCGCTTGGTTGGACGATTTCCCTTCGGTAGAACTAGGATGATAAACTGCAACTGGTGAGTTCGGCTGATTATAAATAGTACTTATGCGTCGACTTTTACTGCCACTAGCGGAGGTTGATTTTTGACTTGAAATTTGATGGATAGAATACATTTTTATTTCCAAAGGACTTAAAAACGGATTGCGTTGAATATCCTGTGTATCAATCCCATATTTCTCTAGAATGAGGTAAAAAGCCGCATATAAATTTTGATTATTGCTATCCAACAATCGTGCGTTTTGCTTATAAATTTTAGTTAGTTCTAAGGCATCTAAGTAGGTATTTTGCTTATTGTAGATCTGCGCATTAGCTAAAAAACTAAAAAACAAAAGAAGGTGACCACAAATAATTTTCATTTCTTTGGATTTATCTAGTTCAAAACTACAATCAAATATACTAAAATGTGAAAAATTGTTGAGTTTGGCTGATTTTAGAATGTGAATCCCATTTTACTATAAAGAAATCTTTGCTAGTCGATAACCCCCACTAGCAGAAATACAGCCCATCTAGGATTGCTAGGTTTTCTGTGCGAGGCTATGAAGAAAAATATATAAATCGGTATCAAAAAATAGATAATGAACTGGTCAGTATATATTAGGCGGCATAGATACACCACTCTGGCACAAGCATTAGTGAGGAACGAACCCTGCTTGTCGGCAGACAGGGGTACATGTGACCATAAAGGCAAAGAATAAATGTTAAAGAAAATAAATAGAGGGTATATCTTGGACACAAGTACCGCTTCGCTAATACTTGCGCCAGATGGAGTTTAAAGTCTTGCGATTACTCCTGAATCAAATCAACAGAAAACTTACTTACCAAAACAAAGATGGTCGAGGTGAATTCCTGCTTATTTGTAAATTATACCATTTATGAAATAAAAACAAACCAATGGAATTCTGGTATAATACCGTGATAGAAGTAGTTTTGGTTATTTTTATTGACCAATTACTAATTCTTATACGGTATTAGATAAATAAGTGCTAAACAAAGAAGTATATTTGCTTCATGTTCAAGCGGATTTTTTCTCTTTTCATTTTAAGCTGGCTATTCAACTCAGTCTATAGTCAAGAAACCGCTATCAAGGACTTTGATATTTTAGAGCATTCTATTCATCTTCCATACGAATTCAAAGACTGGAGATACAAACAGAGCTTGGGTTTCTCCTTAATTTACCTCCCAAAAGATTGGTTGGAACAAGCCTATAGTCTGCCTATGTTGTATTATAAATCTAATTTCTTCTTGATTAAAGGCTTTGCCATCAATACTGATATTCGCACGATACTGGCAGCTTCGGATATAGCCATAGGTCCATCGTGGAACATAAAACTAAGCAATAAACTCTTTTTGGGTTTAGGCTACCAAACTTCCTATGGACTGGGGATGCTCTATGACCTCGGCTATGACAATACCTTGACCGTCTGGGGGCATAGACCTTATCTCAAGCTAGGTTATTTATGGCACGATTTGACATTTACATTGAAAGGAGGGGTAGATTTCTCTAATAAAATTCAATTTGAAGCAGGGAGCACAAGCCTTTCTGGCAATATAGAATCACTCAATGGATATCACGTTTCCTTATTTTTAGAACAGAGAATGTTTAAAAATAAATCCTTTTCCATCGGCTATACAAGCAATATTATGAAATTTCATATTCTAGGTTGGCCGGCATTTAACTATACGAAAAATATGTATCACATTCCTGAATTGACCGCATTGTTTAATTTCTAATATGAAAACACGTTTAGCTTTATATTCATTCATTATATTTCTCCTTTTTGGATGTACAAAAAATGAATATAGCTTCAATCCAGAATATGATAAAACTTATCTAGCTGGCACTACTCCATTACCTTTAGAAATTAGACCGCTATTAATCGGCAACTATTCTAGTACTGGTAATTCAGGGGGATTGGGCAATAAGTTTGTTCTCCTTTGGAAGCAGAACAAACTTTCCATATTTTCTAATGTAAATGGAAACTATGCCGTGCTAGATGTTGGTGTAAACTATGCTGATTCTTCGATTAAAATGGCTGGCTACTGGCGATCCCCTTTAAACCGAGAAGAGGGTAAAATTTATTTAACCCTCTCTAAACAGGATGGTGCCGATGATATATTGGCAAAGAAATTTACTGTTGTCAAATGGAAGGGCCAAAATATAAATCTTGAGGGTAAATCGAGCGGTGATATAGAGTTGACATTCGAACGATACTTCTCCAATAAAGTTTTAAATAATGTCAAATTTTCCAACATAGCACATAGAGCGGGTGGCAGAAATTCAGATAATATTCCTTTTGCAGAAAACTCAATAGAATTAGTAAAACGAGCCTCGGAAATGGGTGCTAATGGCGTAGAGATTGATATCAAGCTAACCAAAGATAATGTACCCATCGTCTATCATGATGATGATATCAATATACGTCTTACCCAAAAAGGGCCTGTTGTCGGGGATATAAATGATTTCAACTATGCGTTTCTGAAACGATATGTGAGATTGGTCGATGGACAGACTATTCCCACTTTAGAAGATATGATCAATACCATTATTGATTCTACTGACATTAAGTTTGTCTGGCTAGATAACAAAGGTGGCAGCGAGCGCTTTTTCAGCTATACCCTACCTATCATGTATAAGGCCCTTCTCAGAGCCAAAGGAAAAAACAATGATATCGTTATTCTCAATGGACTGCCCACTGAAGAAATAGCCACAGAATTTTTGAAAGTACCCAATAGCAGAGAAAGACCCAATCTCTGTGAAATAAGTTTTGAAAAAGCCAAAGAACTAAACTCAGCTGTCTATGCGCCTAGATGGACATTGGGAACCTTAGATGCTGAAGTCGCAGAAGCCCATAGTAGAAATATGAAAGTGATTACATGGACGGTTGACCTTAGCTCAGTCATGAGGAAGTTTATTTCCATAGGAAATTTTGATGGTATATTGACGAACTACCCATCTATACTCGCTTATGAATTTTACTCTCAGGAATAATGTATAAGATTTTTGTTTTATTTTTCTTAATAGCGCCTCAGTTTCTAAAATCTCAAAAAGATTTCAGTTTTCAATTGGCTGCTGGACCGAACTATTATTTCAATAACTTAGAAATATTTAAAGAAAACCTAGAACCTATCAACTATTCTATCTATTCTAAACTCATGTGGAATACGAGGTATAGATTATCCTTTGGAATCGAATCTGGCTATATTAGACTGTATCGCTTAAATGATTTTGCTACAGGTCTCAATTCAGAGATTACCATGACCGCAATTCCAGTCCATGCTGCTATTGAAATGAAATTTAGCTCAAAACTATACGCCACATTTAGTTTTGGGCCTAGTTTTTTTAGAAATAATATTATTTCCAATAAAGGCGAACAATCAACCCATACATTTTCTACCGCAGATATTAGCTTTGGATTGGGTTATAGACATACATTTAAAAATCACTTATTCATTGGTGCGGAATCTAAATTTTACTACTCTTCCAAATCGGAGGATCGAAATTTAGCCTTACCTGTTTTTGTTGGGATTAATTTTTAAATAAAGTAAGAACGCGCCTACGATGCGGGTTCCTACGAGACATATTCTCACCAAACGATTTCATTCTCTCCACTTTCCTTTAAATACGCATTGCATTTTTTAAAGACGTCCGAACCGAAAAATCCTCTATGCGCGGAAAATGGAGAAGGATGTGCGGCGCAGATTATTTTATGTTTATGAATATGAATCAAGGGAATTTTTGTTTGAGCAAAATTACCTAAGAGAATAAACACAATACCTTGTTTTTTATTAGAAATTTCGGAGATGACAAAATCTGTAAACAATTGCCAACCGTATTTCGCATGACTCGCAGGCAGATCCTTCTCGACAGTCAAAACTGAATTAATCAATAAAACGCCTTGCGCAGCCCAGTCAGACAAATCTGTGCTTCGTTTCGCATTAAAATTTGGGTATTCTTGTTTAAGCTCTTTAAACATATTTCTCAAAGAAGGCGGTGTCCGAATACCCTCATGAACCGAAAAAGAAAGCCCATTGGCCTCCCCTGCCCCGTGATAGGGGTCCTGACCTAGCAATACGACTTTTAGTTGATCGAAATCACATAAATCAAAGGCACGAAAAATATCATTTATAGGAGGGAAAATAGTTTTACCCTCCGATTTTTCTATATCTAATTTGGCTATTGAATTCTGAAATAAACCCAGTTCAAGTGCTTGTTGAAAAATAGACGACCAGTTATTTGAAGGGAAATTAATCAAGTGATACCATTTATGTATTAAATATGAATCAATTATTTCTTATACAGTATTACAAATCTATGTCGTTTAGTTAGTATTTGGTTCGTGGGGACCCGAACCATTGCAGTTCGCCAAGCTGCTTGTCTCACGCAGCATTCATATTTCCTATCTAAACGACATTGTATTGCAAATTAATAATGAAAAATTAATGTATAAAAAATTACTTTTGCAAAACTAATTATACCGTACCGAATGTATCTAAGATATTTTATCTAAGAAAATTCATGGTCGGTATTATATTTTTATTTTTTTTAAAGTATATAAATTCTTATGTCAAATCAATCAAAAATGAAAGCAGAGTTTCCAAATATTAGCAAGTCACTCGAAATGTACGACAGAGCCAAGAAGCTCATGCATCCTATTACACAAACATTAGCCAAAGGTCCAGGTCAGTTTACCTTTGGAGTATCACCAATATATGTAGAGCGCGCTAAAGGTTCTAAAATATGGGATGTCGATGGCAATGAGTATCTTGACTACTGTATGGGAATAGGTCCCATTTCTTTGGGTTATGGCTATAATAGAGTGAACAATGCTATTAAGGAACAATTAGAAAAAGGAATTACCTTTTCATTGATGCATAGATTAGAGCTAGAAGTAGCAGAGAGATTGCACGAAATTATCCCGAATGCAGAGAGTATTCGTATCACCAAGCAAGGAGCAGATGCATGTAGCGCTGCAGTGCGAATAGCGAGAGCATTTACCAAAAGAGATAAGGTGGCTGTATGTGGCTATCATGGCTGGCATGACTGGTATATTGGCACTACCACACGTGACGCAGGAATCCCTCAGGCAGTCAAAGATTTAACGGTCACGATTCAGTATAACAATATCGAAAGTGTCAAGGCAGTAATGAAGCCTGATTTAGCTTGTTTGATATTAGAACCTATCATTTTCGAAGAACCAAAGGATAATTTCCTGCATGAAGTTCAGGCACTATGCAAAGCCAATGGAACGCTTTTGATATTCGATGAAATGTGGACAGGATTCAGATTGGCATTGGGCGGTGCGCAAGAATTTTTCGGCATTAAACCAGACCTAGCTGTCTATTCCAAAGCCTGTGCAAATGGTATGCCAATCGCTTTCTTGACAGGTAGAGATTATGTGATGCGTCTATTCGAATCCGATGTATTTTATTTCACCACCTTCGGTGGAGAGGCATTGTCTCTTGCTGCTACACTAGCTACATTGGATGAAATGAAAGAAAAAAATGTACCTCAATTTTTAGCTTCCCAAGGACAAAAAATCAAGGATGGATTCAATGCCTTGAGAGAAAAACATGGTATGGCGGATTATATTACGATAGGTGGTTATCCTTGTCGTTCCATAGTCAATTTTACGGAGAAAGCAGGCGATGCACTTGTTTTAAAGACTTACCTCCAACAGGAGATGATTAAGCGCGGTATCCTCTGGTCTAGCTTCCACAATATGTGCTTCTCCCATAGCGATGCCGATGTACAACTAACGTTAGATGCATACGATGATATTTTCCCTACGTTCAAACAACTCATCGAGTCTAATTCTGTCGCTTCGGCTTTGAAAGGACAAGTGGTAGAGGCGGTGTTTAGGAAGGTGAAGTATTGAAATCTAGTTACAAGTTTTGAGTTAGTAGTTTTAAGTTAACTTTAAACTAATCATAATCTATTTTGAAATGCGCTGTATTGAGTTTAATTGTCTATATATTATGTTCTTTAATTTTTAAGAACATCAATTGTGTTAAAAAAAATTTAGGTTCTTAAAGACTAGAACCAATGCATTATAAAACAACTTAAAACTTATAACTTCCAACTTAAAACTAACCCTATGTCTCCCAAAACTCTTATCCGGCAGTGGGTTGAAACCTTTAATAGAATAGATATAGACGGCTTAGCGACTATGTATCACGAGGATGCTATCAATCATCAGGTAAATACCGAACCATTGCATGGTCTTGAAGCCATTCGGAATATGTTTATTGAAGAATTTTCCAAAGCGAATATGGTATGTGAAATAGAAAATATTTTCGAAGATGGCAACTGGGGCATGCTCGAATGGAAGGACCCCGATGGGTTAAGAGGGTGTGGATTTTTTCAATTCAAAGACGATAAAATCATTTTTCAACGAGGTTATTGGGATCGTTTGAGTTTTTTACGAATACATAAACTACCACTGCCGATAAACTTGCATTGATTTAAAATTCATTACTATTCATATAAGTTTGTGCTGCTAATAATTAAGCTGCCCAAACTTAGTAGATATTTATGTATAGTCTAACATACAAAGCGATATCTATTTTTATGAATCAAATTGCCTTATAATTGCCTAATTTTCTAGATTTTACAATTAAATAATATACGTCTTAACAAAAAACCTTATTAAAAATACGAAAAATGTTAACAACGTCACAAAATTAAATGAAAAAAGCCTAGACAGCAGTGTCATTCAAACTACATTTGTTCTCATATTTATTTTTAAAATCTAAATTATAAACAACATGAAAAAAATTATTTTATCAATTTTCGCTCTAGCTACTTTAGCTGTAAATGCACAAGAAGTATCTGGTATAGCTAAAGGAAATGTCGCTTTGACTGCAGGATTAGGTTTTGACAATTATACAAAAACCGCTGGTCTAGTAACTACAAAGCACACGGATATTTCTTTCAGTCCAGCAGTAATGTATATGATTCAAAATAATTGGGGTATCAGAGGTGGTTTCTCTTATTTAAATCAAAAAACAGAGGTTGCTGGTGTTAGCGCATCAAATTCTTTGTTTGGATTCGATGCAGGTGCAAGATATTTCTTCACTCCAGCTAACAGATTGTCTTTCTACCTAGATGGTGGTATTTCTGGAAACTTCCCTACAGGAGTAACTAACATTGGTGTAAACTTCAATCCAGGTTTCCACTATTTCATTCACAACAATTGGTCATTAGGAGCTAACTTGAATTTGTTAAGCCTTAATGTATCTGCTCCAACAGGAGGTGATGCGACTACACAGTTTAGAGTAAATCCAATAACCAACATTACGGATTTCAAATTTACATTGATGTATGTAATCAAGTCTAAGAAATAACAATAAACTTTATTGCATTTTTAAAGACCGAGCCTAGGCTCGGTCTTTTTTTTGTCTATAACTTAATGTGAAATAGCGGAACGCTTTCAAAAATGATATTACGCCCCAGCCTGCGCCGCAGGCACTGGTCTCACATCTGCATAAGTATGCATGCCGAAATTCTGAGTCATACAAAGCTGAGGATTTTTGACATGCCATTCGAATTCATCTCTAAAATGACGGAGAGCAGCAGCTACAGGCCATGCAGCGGCTTCACCTAGAGGACATATCGTGGTACCATCAATTGACTTTTGAATATCCCATAAAAGGTCTATATCTGACATGGTGCCGTGTCCATTTTCAATCTTATGCAATACCTTTTCTAACCAACCTGTGCCTTCGCGGCATGGACTGCATTGTCCACAACTTTCGTGATGATAGAATCGCGCAAAATTCCATGTATTACGCACAATACACTGATCTTCATCATAGAGCATAAATCCTCCTGACCCAAGCATAGTTCCCGTTTCAAACCCACCATCATTTAAACCTTCATAAGAAAATAGTCGATCTTCGCCTGCGGCTGTTTTACAAACTAAATTAGCCGGAAGTATTGGCATAGAACTTCCACCTGCGACACAGGCTTTCATTCTCTTGCCATTAGGAATTCCGCCTAGCCATTCATCCGAATAGATAAAATCTTCCATCTTCATCCCGAGTTCTATTTCATATATACCAGGTTTCTTGATATTCCCAGAAGCCGATATTAATTTCGTCCCTGTACTTTTCCCTATACCTATTTTAGCATACTCATCCCCACTCATTTCGATAATAGGAACAACCGCTGCTATAGTTTCTACATTATTGACTACCGTAGGGCACTGATAAAGTCCTTTGACAGCTGGGAATGGTGGCTTCATACGAGGATTTCCACGCTTGCCCTCTAAGGCTTCTAAAAGAGCGGTTTCTTCTCCACAAATATACGCACCCGCACCTGGCGTCACATATAACTCACAGTCGAAACCAGTTTTTAAAATATTCTTTCCTAACCAACCAGCATTCTTGGCTTCGGCAATGGCTTTTTCTAAAATATCTACTATCCACATATACTCCCCTCGGATAAAAATATGTCCAACATTGGCACCAAGTGCAAAGCAAGAATTAATCATTCCTTCTATCAATAGATGTGGAAGTTTTTCCATGATATATCTATCTTTAAAAGTACCAGGCTCTGATTCGTCTGCATTGCAGACGAGATAGCGAGGAACTCCCTCAGGCTTAGCGAGAAAGGACCATTTCATCCCTGTGGGAAAACCAGCACCCCCTCGACCTCTCAGTCCCGATTTCTGAACCTCAGAGACAATCTCTTCGGGTGTCATCTTCAAAGCCTTTTCTGTAGAAGCATAGCCGCCGTTTTTTCTATAGACTTCATAAGTCTCTATTCCTGCGATGTGGGCGTTTTTAAGTAGTAGTTTGCGTGACATATTGTTAATTTGACTTTAAATTTAAATTGTCTTCAAGAAATTTGCATAGTGATTTTAGGTGATTATTCTCTTCAAAATTATATTCCCAAAGTCCATCATCGGAATAATCCCGTTTTGTTTTTTTATTCTGGTAGAATCCAGTCCTATAATTTTCAAATAAATCCACATAGGAATAAACCATTCCAGCCGACTTCGGAATTTTTAATTCATATCTAGCTTCATTTTTCGACTGTAAACAGCCATAGAGATTATTCCAACATTCAATAAAAAATCTTTTATCGGGCTTGATGCAACTCATATAAAAAGATTCTAAATCCCCATTGTCAGAATCATTGGGAAGCAAATAGATAGAGTAGTTAATATTTTTTTTCGTCGCTTTAATTAACTCTGCAAAACCAACCTCTATTTCTTTTTTTCTTTTTGTGTACCCACCTAGATTTGATGTATTATCTGCATCAAAAATAATTAGATTTTTCCCGCTAGATTCTATTCTATAAATTTCTTTTAAAGCTACTTGTTTAAACAAACCTTGCCATCCATTACAATTAATAATACAATCCTCAAGTGCTAGTCCGTTATAAGGGAAACTTATATTGTAATGAATTTCCAAAATGGTAGCAATCATTTTTTGGTCTGTATTCCCTTCAACAAATATTTTATTTAAACTAAAATCTAACATTATGCTCCCCTTAAGTTAGTATTAGAAATTAAGCCAGCCTTTATATTCTCATAACTTAATGTAGAAGCATAAACTTTTCCATTATGCTCCTCCATCTCTATCAATCTCCCCTTTTCCTCCATTCCCAATTCCTCCAATGCCTGAGCATAAGCCTCAATACACTCTTGAGAGTGAGTGGTGGCGAAAATTTGGATATTGAGCTTAGTAGCTAACATTAAAAATTCTTTCCAAAAAATCTTTAATCTAGAAAAATGAATACCTGTATCAATTTCATCAATTAAAAAATAATTAAACCCATTTTTTTTAGCGTAATAGACTTCTATTAAATACCTTATAATTTTCTGAACTCCATCACCAAATCTTGTAACATTAACAAAAAGACCTTTTGAAGATTTTGTTGCGATAAAAATCATTTCATCGCTGTCATTATTAATCTTTTGAATATTGATAGCAATAATATCAGGTATAATCACAATTTTGATTATTGAAACTATTTCCTCATAATCAAATGCAGTCAAATTCAAAAGCTCTATTTGCGATAGTTCTTTTATAAATTTATTTAAATCTCTTTCGTAAAAATTACGAAACTTAACTATAGGTTTGTATAACTTGGATTCAAACTTTCTATCTTCTCTGTAATAATCATCTTCATACATAAACTGTATCTCAGGCTTCACATTAGACTTATCTATTCGAATCCAATATTTATATTCAATACCATCCATGAAATAAGGCGTACTTACAAAAAGATCTTTGTCTTCTTCCTTAAGTCTAAAATAATCAATATCTGTAAGAATTACTTTTTGACTATTAAAAACTAATGTAAGTGGCAGTTCTTCTTTGTTTTTGAGTAGATTAAAATAATTAAATTTTGGAATAATTGGATTTTTTGAATATTTATTCTCAGCGTGATGATGTATATGTTGATCACATAATAAACTATGAAACTTAAAGACTAGGTCATTATTACTTTTTAAATTTAGACTTAATGCCTCCAGCAAACTCGTCTTCCCCACATTATTATCCCCCGTAATCAAATTAAACTGACCGATGTCATTGACGACAAGGTGGTCAAATTTCTTGAAATTTGAAACCTCAAAATGGGTAATAAACTCGCTTTGGTCAGGCATTCTATTCTTTCTACTTATTAAATATATTCAGACTAATTTTTTTCTTCTTGATTAGGATAAAAACACCTAGTGCTACTAAGAAAAATGGCAACAACTCTATTATCCATAAAAAGATAGTAAAAATATTGTCCCATCCTTCTGTAAAGGAATTCTTCAATTTTGTAAAATAATTATTGGATAGTTTACTTTCTTTATCCAGAATAGTGATTTCAAACTGACTAAATTGTGTATTATTATTTAGGAAACGTTGACGACCTTCTACTCTTTCTATGCTGCCTCGCACCTCACTGAGTTTAGCTTCTATTTCTAGCATGTCTTTTATAGTCTTGGCTTGTTTGACCAATTGTAAATAACGAAGCTCTAATTCTTTTTGTGCCTTTACTTGTGATTCATTGTCGATAAACTCTTCAGTCACATCATCGCTAGAAACACTCTTGCTAAGTAAGACGCCTCCATTTTTTTCTATTTCTAAGAGTACGGCATCAAATTTTTGAAATGGAACTTTAAAATTAATTTTATACTCCGTTATCTGATCTAATTTTGTTTGATTATTCGAAATAATGTAACCCTGATTTTTAGCTACTAATTGCGTTAAACTTCGCACATTTTCTTCAGGATTATCGGACTCGAATGTAAGGAATGCATTTTTTATAATTTTTCTGTCATAGGTATTTAAATTACTAGAATTAACTGTAGCCTTATTTGGAATAGGGCTATTCAAAGTGATAGCATCTGCAACTGCCATTTCTGAAGCACCCATATTGGCAGCACTTTCATCTGCTCTATTGCACGATACCAAATAAATAAAAAAAAGAAAAATTAATTTTTTCATAAAATTACTTCTTAGTTCTCAATTCTTCTATCAATGCATCTATTTTCTCGGGGGTCAAATGCTCTCTATAGCTTTTTCCTAATTGCAACATAGGCGCATATCCACAAGCTCCCAAGCACTCCACTTCTTTAATGGTAAACAAACCATCGGCTGTGGTTTCTCCTGTCTTAACTCCCAATTTCTTACAAGTATAATCTATCAAACTTTCTACACCTGCTGTAGCACACGTAGCCGTATGACAAAACTCAAGCATATATTTCCCAACGGGCTTCAAGTTGTACATAGAATAGAAACTAGCTACCTCATAGACTTCTATTGGCTTCAAATTTAAAATTTCAGCTACATAATTCATTGTATTGACACTCAACCAACCTCCAAACTCAGCCTGTGCCAAATGCAAAACGCGAAGGATGGCACTTTTTTGTTTGCCCTCGGGATACTGGGCTATGATACGCTGCACTTCTTGCAAAGTCTCTGCTTTGAATTGTGGTTTTTCTGGGGCTTCAGTTACTTTTACCATACTTATTTCTATTTGATATTCTGTAAGTTTAATTCGATAAAATATTGCATACTTGCATCTTTAATCTTTCTAAAAATAAAAGTAAAGAGCATTATATATAACAGCTGTGATAAAATCCTTTCTAGATTTAATCCGTTTTCATTAATAGATTCTTTAAGATAAAAAAGAACTGCGAAAATGAAAATACTCGCAGCCATATATTCACTATTCCATAAAAGTAGAAATAAAATAGCGACAAGAGGTCTAGAGTAGGTTGCATTATCTTTCACTATCCACGGCAACATCAACCATGATAGTCCGAGTCCTATAAGAAAAAATAAAATGCTAATTATTTCTGACATTCTTTTTATGCATCTAATTCTCCTGCGATTACATTCATACTACTCATGGTTAAGATAGCATCACTCAATACGGAACCTTTAATCATTTCTGGATAGGCTTGATAATATATAAAGCAAGGTCTGCGGAAATGCAATCTATATGGACTGCGGCCTCCATCACTTTGAATATAAAATCCTAATTCTCCATTTCCTCCTTCAACAGGGAAATAAACTTCCCCTTTAGGCATCGACACTTCTCCCATGATGATTTTAAATTGATAAATCAATTGTTCCATTTTTGAATAAACATCTTGCTTAGGAGGCAAGAAGAAGTCAGGAACATTTGCGTGCGTTTTACCTTCTGGCAAATTCTCATACGCATTTTTCATCAATTTAAAACTCTGACGAATCTCTTCTTGTCGAACAGTAAATCTATCATAGGTATCTCCATTGACTCCTACGGGAACGGTGAAATCAAAATCTTCATAGCTTGAATAAGGATGGGCTATTCTCACATCATAATCTACACCGGTAGCTCTCAGATTAGGTCCTGTAAAACCATACTCCAGTGCTCTTTCTGCTGAGATTGGTCCTGCGCCAATACAGCGATCCATAAAAATTCGATTGCGTTCTAATAGAGAATTGAACTCTTCAAAAGCCTTAGGGAAATCCTGAATAAATTCTTTTATTAATTTATGAAACCGTGGAGAGAAATCTCTATCAAATCCTCCAATTCTTCCCATATTGGTAGTCAAGCGAGCGCCCGCCACCTCTTCGTACATATCATAGATTTTCTCTCTCCACTGCCAGATATAGGTAAATCCTGTCAAGGCACCGGTATCCACTCCTATCACAGAGTCACAAATAATATGATCTGCTATCCTTGCCATTTCCATGAGGATAATGCGCATATAATCGACCTTTTTAGGCACTTGAATTTTTGCCAATTTCTCCACCGCCATCGTATAACCAATATTATTGATAGGCGAAGAGCAATAGTTCAATCTATCCGTCAGAGTAGTGATTTGATAATAGGCACGGTGCTCCGCAATTTTTTCAAATGCTCTATGTATATATCCAATCGTAGGCTCCGAACTCAATATTTTCTCGCCATCTACCTTGAGTACATTTTGAAATATACCATGTGTAGCAGGGTGCGTAGGGCCGAGATTCAGCGTGGCTATTTCGCCATCAAAATTATCATACATTTCAAAACTAGAATTTGCAGTGCTCATCTTTATTTTTCTTTAAATATTTCTTTTACTTTAAAATCTAACTCTGGAAAAAGTGGACTAATTATTTTTTCATCTTCGATCAATGGTTTATGGTTTTGATATCTTCCTTTCACTAACTGATACACTATAACCATTTTTTGATTAGGCTCCACTATCCAATATTCCTTTACTCCCGCCTCTTCATATAAATCAAACTTAACTCCCATTTCCTTTTTACTATTTCCTGGACTTAGGATTTCTACCACCAAATCTGGCGCGCCAAATGCACCTCTATCATCCAGTTTTGACTTGTCACAAATGACACACAAATCTGGCTGAACTACAGTATAGACTTCATTGTCAGGAGTCGATTTCTTTTTATTTAACAAACGCACATCAAATGGTGCAGAATACAAATTACAGGGATGATTTTGAAATTTATACCATAACATACCTGTAAGATTCAACGAGACGACTTGATGAAACCTATTAGGTGCAGGACTCATCTCCATAATTTTACCTTTAAATAACTCCACTCGCTCCTTTAATTTCCACAAAAGATAGTCCGCATAACTATACGTTGC
The DNA here is from genome assembly GCA_021297855.1 of Sphingobacteriales bacterium. Classification (GTDB taxonomy): domain Bacteria; phylum Bacteroidota; class Bacteroidia; order Chitinophagales; family JADJOU01; genus CHPMRC01. Next base: position 25,238 of record JAJTHM010000034.1, read on the forward strand.
GTTCATGTCTAATTGAGAAAGTCGAGTAATCGTTGCCATTCGTTTATATTCTATTTTCTAATCTTCTAAAATCTAGTCTATCTACCAAAATATTTATCCTCCTTGTCATCTCTTGTGCCATCTTCGAGTCTATACTCTTTGCGCATAGGGAAATAATCCATATCATCTACATTGAGTATTCTTCTCAAATCAGGGTGCCCTTCAAATTCAATTCCAAAGAAATCATACTCTTGTCTTTCCATCCAATTGGCAGATGGGAACAAACCAGTTACAGAATTGATTTTTGGGTTTGTAATAGGGAAATAGGATTTTAATCGCAGACTATATCCTGAGACCAAATTCTTCACTTGATACATGACTCCTAGTTCTGCTCCGCTATGGTCAGGAAAGTGCAAACCACAGAGCGTAGTCAGAAAATTTAACTTCAAGCTAGGTTGATTCTTTAAAAACTCCAAAACTGCATAAGCAGAATTACTTGGTACATCGACAATGAGGGTATCATAATCTAATTTTGAGCTAAGAATTTTATCTCCGAATTGAGCTTTTAGCTCATTTAAAACTTCTTCATTATTAAGCATATGATTATTCGATATTATACGATTCTAGTAATTTTTTATACTCAGGCATTTCTCTTCTACGAAGAGATTCTGATTTTGAAAGTTCTTGTATTTTCATCACTCCCTCTATAATCTGCTCTGGTCTTGGTGGACAGCCTGGGACATAAACATCTACTGGTATCACGCGGTCTATTCCCTGCAGTACAGAGTAGGTGTCGAATATACCCCCACTGCTGGCACAAGCACCTACAGCAATTACCCAACGCGGCTCTGCCATCTGTTCATAAACTTTCCTTAAAATCGGACCCATCTTCTTCGCGATTGTTCCCATGACCATAAGCATATCCGCTTGGCGTGGAGAGAAGCTTAGACGCTCAGAACCAAAACGAGCCAAATCATAATTGGGGCCCATAGTGCTCATAAACTCTATACCACAGCATGAGGTGGCAAATGGAAGCGGCCAAAGAGAGTTAGCTCTTGCCAGTCCAATGGCTTCACTGAATTTTGTCAACATAAAACCCTCCCCTTTAAAGGATTCAATTTGTTCAATTTTTATTTTATCTAGTTGGTTCATTTTTTTATATGAGATATTAGATTCGAGATATGAGATATGAGTTAATTGTTATTGTTCATTATTAGGTTATTTACTTAGACATTAGCGAATTTTTAAAACCATATATCATCTTTTGAATTTCAATATTCATCTCCAGCAATGACTGTATTTTTTCTATTTCAAGCATATTTAATTCTACTACTAATATTAATTGAGTAAACAATTCATACGAAGACCCGTTAGCTATACCTAGAAAATGATTAAATTCACTAGGATTGTTTCTACCAGCTCCTTCTGCTATATTTGAAGGAATAGAGATGCTGCTTCGTCTGATTTGATCAATCAACCCATATTTTTCTTCTTTGGGCAACAATGGCAAAATCAAATAAACCTCTTTTACTAATTGTATAGATTTTTTCCAAACTATTAAATCTTCTAACTTATGCATGTTTAAATTTCTTTACAGATCCACTTTCCAAACATAGCTCTATTATCTCTCATCTCAAATCTAACTTCTCTAATCTCATTTACTTATTCCAATCTAAAACTCCTTTCTTAATGACATAGTAGAATCCGCATAGAAAAAATGCTACGAATAGGAGCACTGCATAAAAACCTTGCCAACCCATTTCTAAAAAATTAACGGCATAAGGATAGAAAAAAACTACCTCCACATCAAATAATACAAACAGTATAGCAACTAGAAAATATTTGACTGAAATTGGAAAACGAGCATCTCCTTCACTCTCAATTCCACATTCAAAAGCTTCATTCTTCGTTTTAGAGTACCTCTTGGGACCTAGAAAATGTGTACCAACAAGAGTCATAACAACAAATCCAATGGAAACGACACTTGCTAATAAAATTGGAATATACGAATTCATTCGAAAAAAAAATTATATCCGCAAATCTAGTTAATCTCAAGAAAACTAGTTGGGTTTTCTTCGTTGATTTTAGCCATAATTAGTAGAGGTTTAACAAGATTTATATAGAACCCAGATTCCAGTGCACAGTTAGCCCCAAAGATTTTATCTTTGCAAATCAAAGGCATAAGGTTGGATGAATCATAGAAATAGACTTATCACATGGGGTAAACTGACCGCAATGGTTACTTTGCCGATAGTTTTATTCCTTTTGCCAAAAACCTTTTTTGACCAAGGTCCAACCTTGTGTATATTCACGCTGATTACAGGCATTAACTGCCCTGGCTGCGGGACCACTCGCGCCTGTATGCGACTCATTCACTTTGACTTTCAGGGTGCTTGGGACTACAATAAAATGAGTTTTCTGCTGTTTCCTGCTCTTGCTTTTTTGTACGCTCGATTCTTTGTACTAAATTTTAAACGCCTAATCCAACAGCACAAGACCTAGAAGTTGAAAAAACTTGTATTGTCAAATTTTTTAGTTATATTTGCAACAAGTTCAAGCAGACAATGAAGAAACTTTACGTTTTTTTTGGATTATTCGCGACATTGATGTCCTTCACCTTTCTCGAAAAGGATGGAATCAGCAGTTTGACTATATTTCCACAGCCGATTGTCAAAAAAGTTAGAGTTCAATGTGATATAGATCTCAGAAAGGTAGAGGTTTATAATCTTCTAGGAAATAAGGTTATGGAGCGTGATGGTCAAGGGGAATTAGACTTCACTGATCTGCCAAGTGGGTATTATTTGATAAAAGCCTACTCAGATAAAGGCGACATAGTAAAAAGAGTTCAGAAGAACTAAAGTCCATGTCTGTTTTTAAAAGATTGACTCTTCCAGGATTTGAGAGAGTGCCGATTCATAAAGTTTTGGGTTTAGTCATCAGAGAGATTCGATCTCCTATTATGATTCTGCGCGCCAAAGCAATAGCCTACAGCTTTTTCTTAGCGATTTTTCCTTCTATTGTATTCTTATTTAGCCTCCTGTCCTATCTTCCTAGGAATAGAGAGCTTACTGAAAACATACTGGGATATCTCAATAGAATGTCGCCCAACCAGCAAATGATTGAACTATTTAAACCAATTATCCATGAGGTAATGAATGGGCCGAAGGGAGGCATTTTATCCCTTGGATTCTTACTCATCATTTTTTTTATGAAAAATGGTGTGGTGACCATGATGCAGTCATTCAATGTGCATTTTGAAATTCGCTCTGGCAAATTGTTTATCAAAAATCAGATTCTATCTATAGTCATTACCATAGTAGTCTTAGTATTGTTCGTACTCACCATAGTGCTGCTTGTACTAGGAAAATTAATCATGCAAAAACTCTTTGATTTTTTTGGCTATGACGGTAATACCTTAGTCCTTCTTATTGATTTATTAAGATATAGCATAAGTATTGCATTAAACTTTTTGGTAATTTCTATTCTATATTATTTGGGTCCAATCCTAAGACCAGAGCGATTTAAAGTATTTACTCCAGGATCCATTATTGCTACTACGATGATCGTACTGGTCTCCTTATTGTTCTCCTATTATATCAAAAATTTCGACAACTACAACAAAGTCTATGGGTCACTAGGTGTGTTAATTTTTATGCTGATTTGGCTATATTGGAATGCATTAGCCATACTTATTGGCTATGAAATGAATCGAAGCATCGATATATTAAAGTCTAAACGGAGAAAAAGATAAAAACATTCGTCTTATAACGAATGGAACTTTAACTGGCCTAATAATCTGGCCTGAATACCTATCGCCTTGGTATTATAACTTTAAAAGATTTTCCTTGGATGCGATTTTATATAGTTCATATAAACAAAGTACTATGACTATAAAAAAAAGTAGCGCGATAAATTTGCTGTCAAAAATGAGAACACTATAGTTTTGAAAAGACAAACTCTTTAAAACAGCTTCTACATTGAGGAGATAAGCAAGACTAGCTAAAAAACCAATAGTCCATTTTTTGGCAATCATGGAATAAAGCACCAGGAAAATGATCGCTGCATAGGCATAACGTTCGTGCATTTGGGTGCAAAAAAAGAAAAAAATAAGAGGTAGAACACCCCAGCTTAGTAGCGCCATATTCAGATTCAACTCGTTCACACTTCTTTTTAACAGTCTTTTCAAACTCCATGAGAATATAGGGAATAAAGCAATAGTGCTAGAGATAAAAAAAAGTGTCAACCCCCACTGTTTGTAGGTAAAGAAATAAAAAATCTCTGAGTCTTTTAGCCATCTCGCCTCACTGCCAATAAAAGTAAACCAAATGTTATAGGCATTGGCCGAAATATAAGGCTGACTATCTACTAGTGTAGATATGACCCGCCATATATCGCCAATTTTACCAGATAATATAAAAGGTAAAAAAATGGCAAACTGGAGAAGTACTAAACAGCAGATATCTACTATGATAGTTTTAATTTTTTTACCCCAATACACAGGAAGTAGCATAAAAAAAATCACTGGAGTAAAAATGATCGCCTGATATTTAAAATTAAGAGCTAATAAAAAAGAGATCAATCCAAAACGCGTATTGCCCTTAAGTATAAAATACAAACTCATGAGCATAAAAAATGAAATAAACTCATCTACTTGACCCCACACCAGTGTATTATGCAGCACAGCTATGTTGAGCAGATAGAAAATTCCATTTTGAATATTTATTTGTGGAGCCAGCCTATAAAGAAAGTGAAAGACCATGTAACTACTGCCAAGATGAATCATGAACATGATTAATTTGAAGTATTTAATATTTAAAGCCACTTCTTCGATTGTATCCTTGGATAGTGAAAAAAAATATAAAATATATTGGAATGCTGGCAGATATTCCGTATCGGAATTGTAAACATTCATCAGTCCGTGAGTCTTGATGTAGCTCATCCACCTGAGCCAGCAAATAATATCGCCGTCGTGGCTACGTTCTGGAACGATAAAAAGTAATACTGAAAAAAGCAAACTGGCAAAAACAATATATTGCTTTTGCCAGTCATCTAATTTAAATTTAAAAAACATTATTTAGACTTTTCCGTCTTGGTCTCTGAGATTTCTTCTGCAGCAGGCGAAGCACCACCAACTTTTAATTTAATTTTTGCTTCAATTTCTTTAGCTACTTCAGGGTTGTCGGCTAAGAATTGTAAAACTGCATCTCTACCCTGTCCTATCTTAGTGCCATCATAGCTATACCATGAGCCACTTTTTTCTAAAATTTCTAACTCGGTACCAAAGTCCACAATTTCACCCACCTTTGAAATTCCAATACCATACATGATATCAAACTCACATACTTTAAAAGGTGGCGCTACTTTGTTTTTTACCACTTTTACTTTCGTTCTGTTTCCGATTAGTTCACCTTCTTTATCTTTGATTTGACCTATTCTTCGAATATCCAAACGGACAGAAGCATAATATTTTAATGCATTACCGCCCGTTGTCGTTTCAGGATTGCCAAACATAACGCCAATTTTCTCCCGCAGCTGATTGATAAAAATACAACAACTATTTGTTTTACTAATTGAACCCGTCAATTTTCTCAATGCTTGAGACATTAATCGCGCATGAAGTCCCATCTTGCTATCTCCCATCTCGCCTTCCAACTCACTTTTTGGCACTAGGGCAGCTACAGAGTCTATCACACATACATCGATAGCGCCACTTCTTATCAAATGATCTGCTATTTCTAATGCCTGTTCTCCATTATCTGGTTGAGATATGAATAGATTACTAGTATCTACACCCAAGGCTTCCGCATAGGTTCTATCAAAAGCATGTTCTGCATCGATAATAGCACATATTCCTCCTTTCTTTTGAGCCTCCGCTATTGCATGAATAGCCAAGGTCGTCTTACCCGACGATTCCGGTCCGTAAATCTCTACAATTCTTCCTTTTGGATACCCCCCAATGCCCAGCGATATATCCAAGCCGATGGAGCCTGAAGGAATCGTATCGACGGATACTACTTTGGCATCTCCAAGACGCATAATGGTCCCCTTTCCATAAGACTTCTCTAGCGCGCCTATGGTGCTTTCTAATGCTTTTAATTTCTGTGTTAAATCTGACATATTCGTTGTTTTTTTTTGTTTTTGAATTACCTAGCTGATTGAAACAAAATTAATCTATTTCCAATGGACAGAATCTATTATTTTTGTTAAAATCAACGATGCAAATATAAAAACTCAGAGTGACAAAAAATGGCGCTTTGCTTAATAAATAATTAGTAATGTCTAATACATCAATAAACAACGATATAGTTTCTCACTCATTATTAGACAAATAGCCAAATTTACATGCTAGTATTCAATACGGTAGAAGATATTCAATACCATATCTATGATTTAAAAAGCAATGGTAAAACCATAGGCTTTGTGCCTACTATGGGTGCACTCCATGAGGGTCATCTATCCCTCATCCGACGCTCTAAAGCTGAATGCGATATCACCGTCGCCAGTATATTTGTGAATCCCACACAGTTTAATGATCAAAAAGATTTTGACAAATATCCTCGTATGAATGAAGCGGATAGTCAGATGCTGGAAAAGTCTGGATGTGATGTATTATTTCTGCCGGATGTAGTAGAGATGTACCAAAATTCTTTACTAGAAGTTCAACCTTTTGATATAGGTTATCTAGATACTATCTTAGAAGGAGCTAAACGACCAGGTCACTATCAAGGGGTAGCTACCATTGTAGAAAAACTATTTCTATCTGTCCTTCCTGACAAGGTGTTTATGGGCCTAAAAGATTTCCAACAAGTCAAGGTCATAGAAAAACTGGTTAGAGATAAAAATATGCAGATAGAAATCATAGGCTGTCCTACGTTGAGAGAAACCAATGGACTAGCTATGAGCAGCCGAAATATGCGCCTTTCTGAAGATGGCAAACAAAAAGCAAGTGATATCTATCAGGTCTTAGTGTATATCAAAAAACATCGAACAAAAGACAACCCAGAACGAGTCTTAGCCCAAGCTAAAGAAATGATAGCCTCGAAAGGCTACTGGAATCTAGAGTATCTAGAATTGCGCCATGCGCATGACCTCTCAGAAATAGACATGGAGCAGTGGCAGGAAGGAGTGAATTATGTCGCCCTGTATGCTGGATGGCTAGAAGGGGTGAGGCTGATAGATAATATGAGTTTATGAATGATTTTAACGCAAAGAAAGGAAGGTTTCGCAAAGCAAGCAAAGGTTATACCCTAAGACACCACCTATTCTCTGCGTCTCTGTTTGCCAATAGACAAGTCTGCTTTGCAGTCAGAAAGGTCTGCGGTAAAAAACTTTGTGGAACTCCATGTTAGCACCTTGTGAAACTTTATGCTCCAACCTCCATTAAACTTTTAAACGCAAAGTATGCAAAGTTTAACGCAAAGCTAGCAAAGACACTACCCAATTAAACTCCGCGTCCTCTGCGCCTCTGCGGTAAAAAAATTCAGGAAGCTCTGTGCCTCCTCTGTGAAGAGATAATGCTCAGCGGGGTCAACTCTTCAACTTTTTATAGCAGAAGTATGTTAGCACTTTGTGAAACTTTGTGCTCCAACCTCCATTAAACTTTTAAACGCAAAGTATGCAAAGTTTTTCGCAAAGCAAGCAAAGACACTACCCAATTAAACTCCGCGTCCTCTGCGCCTCTGCGGTAAAAAAACTTCGGGAAGCTCTGTGCCTCCTCTGTGAAGAGATAATGCTCAGCGGGAGAGTCAACTCTTCAACTTTCTGGAGAAGGAGTATGTTAGCACTTTGTGAAACTTTGTGCTCCAACCTC
>JAJTHM010000128.1 GCA_021297855.1 Sphingobacteriales bacterium
CTTTCTTCTTCTTGAGATAAGAAACTACTAGCTTTCGCTTAGTCTCCTGACTATCTTTTGTACCTCTAATTTTATTCATGAGGCAAAGATAATAATTTCAACCCAATTGTATCACTAAATTATGCACTTATTAATAAATAGAAAATATGGGCGTAGGATTTCAATTATGGCAGGCAGCGGCATTACCTCTCAGAATGTCCACTTATTTGCGGAGCTAAATGAGGTTCATGCTACCTGTAAAATGACTAATCAAGGGGAAAGTCTTTTTGAAAATTATACTTGTAGCAGTGCTAATATAGTAGCAGATCTAAAATCCAGCTTTTTCAGATGAGAAATTTTTTATCAATTTCCATGTGCTAGTATCTGAGATAAAAACTCCATATAAACCTTGCTCTTCCTGCGGAGGGTCTGCTCCATAAGGGAGACCTGTGGACCAGAAGTTTTGACTCAAACGCTTATCCCTAAGCGCAAACGCTCCCCAAAAATTATAGCCGGAAACGGAATTTAATTGGCCTATATCAAAAACATATTGGTAGTATTTATTTCTATTAATGGTACTAGAAAATTCAGAAAATAAATTGGCATCTCTATGGAGTCCGAATTCTTCAATGACTAGCGGTTTTTTAATTTTCTTACAAATTTGGCTATGAAGTTGAATATAATTTTTCGTTTTTTCTAAAGTGGTATCAGTTGTCGAATGTAAAGTTTCTCCATTATACCATCGCCAAGTCTTCGGCCATAGATGTATTGTCGCATAGTCTATGGAAGGCAGCGAATGAATTTCTTTAAATAATGATGTATCCATTGCTGTTCCAATAATCCCTTCTACGCCGACACTTACTAAATGATTTGAATCGAGTGATTTTATATAGCTAGAGGTTTCTAGAATCCACCTTTTATAATCATCAATAGCAGACTTTTTCATAGGTCGGGGTTCATTTGCGAGTTGCCAAGACATAATGGCTTCATCCTCGATATATCGCTTGTTATTTATCGTATTTTTTCGGGTCACTATTTTCTTTATCCAGTTTCTATACCAAATTTGACAACTGTCGCAATCATAAAATTGAGAAATATAACTACTGTATTTGTCCCAATCCCAAAGGGGAGTTTTTAGCAAAATAGGATTGGAATAGCCTGCCCATTCTAAATACTGTCCAAAGCCTCCGCTCCACTCCCAGTTATTATTGAGGACGAGCACGGCCTTCATATTTCTCTTTGATACTTCATGGAGAAAAATATCAAAGCTTTTCAATAGAGCCATATTGTATTGCATCGGTTTTTCCTGAACAGAAGGATAAACGCGATAAGGATAACTAGAATCTCCTTCTCCAGAAAATAGCACTCTTAAATTAGTAACACCATGGCTGTTAAGAAAATCTAACTCTTGACAAAGTCGCTGATATCCATTGTTGAGACTATCAAAGGAAAGAAATCCACCATACCAATAATTGGAGCCAATAAATGTATACGGCCTATTATGATGAGTAAATTCGCCGTCTTTTACGTCGATAAAATTATTTTGTGTCCATGTCGTAAAACTAAGGCAGAGAAACAAAATGGAAAAAACAAGCTTCATTAATCTTGAGTAACCATTCGTGTAAAGGCCTGCAGAAATATCGCCCCAAGGTTTTTATCAGGTGCTACATAGTCTCTAAATTTCTCCACTGCATCTTTATTCTTGGCAATAGTTTTGCCAGTTTTAGACCAGATATCGCTCCATACGAGATCTTTTCCTTCTCTTACACTTTCAGCTATATGATACAATAATGGATTATTGACACCCATAGTTCCAATTTGTTTTGAAGATATAATATGTACATTCTCAGAGCGGCTCAACACTTCATGGATATTGTGATAACTCCCACAAGAACCTAGAAAGACAATCTTAGTTTGTGGTGGAATCTGATCGATAGTGTTCATAGCATAATAGCTATGACCGCGGTGGACGAATAACTGAATATCTTTTCTAAATGAGTCCATCACAGCGATGAGGTCTGATTGTCCTTCCAATTCAGATTTTGGGTGATTGGCATAGATTGCCACTTTTTTACCCTTAATGGATTCGATGGCCACATAATTTTTCCTACGGGTGATTTTGTAATATGGTGTAGTAAATGTAGTAATGAAAGAAGCGAAAGAGGCCTCTCCGTCTTCATCATCATAGAAAAAGTGAATTTGTCTATGTACCCCGTCAAGACCACTTAGCGAGCAGCTATCAATCTTATTTATGGGCTCCAGTTTGTATTTCATAGCCATGGATTGAAACCAAAGGGCATCTTTTCTTTCAGGTACAACAAATAAGCTTTTAAGTAAACCGTATATGGCTGTACCATTTCTATTTTCTTCTCTTTGAGTTCTCTTATATTCTTTGTCTATGTTTTCTCTCATATAGCTTAGGAGAAACGAATCGTTGATACTGCTAAATGCATTAGCCACATTGATAGCAGAACTCAAGTCTCCTTCGTTTTTGTCCAAATTATTTGTGAATTTGCTTATAAGTAGCCTTGACTGATCCTTGGGCATTGTCTTAAGGTAATCACCTAACGCATTAAAATTGGCACATATTTTAATAAATGTTCTAAACTTATTATACTTTACCAATTCAAGCATTTTATCTCCGCTTATTTTGTCTTGATTTATTCTAAAGATTAAGCGTTCGAATACGCCATTGAACGTAGAAGTAAAAATTTCTTCTTCGCTATAGACTAGAAGAGTATAGAGTTCTTTCCAATTAAAATCATCAACACAAGCGAAACGAATTTTAGGATTCTTTTCATCATGAAGTTCGTTAATAATGCGAATGTATTCCAGACTGGTAGCCTTGAGCTGTTGATCCAATGAATATTCTGCCATGATATAATCACTATTTCTAATTTTTATCATCTTTCTTAGAAACTTTCGCTTATCCAGTGAAATAGTATGAGCTTCTTCGATGGTTATATTCCCTTCTACGATATCATCTACCAGCACCATGCCTTTTGACAAGATATTATATTGTGCAAAAAATCCACGCATGCCCATGATATTGGGACTCGGATTGGTCATTAGTATTTGTTTGATGCCCGTTTCGCCTATCAAATAATTTTTTGCAACATTGGGCGCCTGAATGGCACAGACTTCTACTACAGTGTCTTTATATGGTCGGTCACTGAATTTTGGAAACGCTTTTAACACCTCATCTGGATAGGTGTGGCAGGATGAAATAAGAAAATCTTTGGCAACGAAATCGTATTTATAAAAATAAATGTTTTTAACCGAGTACAAGGGGTCTGTGATGAGGTAAGAAATTAGATCTTTATTTTCGGAGGCTCTAACTAAACCAAGGGCATGAAGGAAAAGTTTCTGGTAATAAAGCGGGATGTTATTAAATGTTTTTCCACTTATTTCAGATAGTGTCATGTACATGCCATAAAGCAGATTCCTTCTTTGGTAAGCGATCAGTCCAGAGTTTTGATTGACTCTATTTTGAAATGAATCAACGAGTTTAAAATAGATTTGTTTGTATAATTTGTTTTGTTCATCATTTTTTTTCAGTTCAATTTTGCCGTCTATAACCCCATCGAAGCTGTCTAGTCTTCTTTGTTCGCGATCTATATAGCCATTCGTTTCATCTAGATTTTGACTTACAGATGAAATGCTTAATAAGCAAAATAAAAAAAACAAAATTTTTGTCATATTAATTTTCGATTTTAGACAAACTATCTATTATAGTGATTGTATTATTTAGTTTCACAAACTCATAATCTAAGACAGTATTCGGATGAAAAAGTTGAAAATATATAGAACCCCATACGTTAAAATATCTTGACAATTCATATACTTTAACCTTTGTTTGATTTTCACTAATAGAATCCAAGCGATAGGAAAAGCCATTGATTTGTTGATATTTTTTATTTATCGTAAAGTAGGTAAACTTCGTTTTGGGAATAATGGTTTTTGTTTCATTCTCCACGGAATCACCTGGAGTATAGTACTCTACCCATCTAGGTGATAGGCTATCGTAAATTTTGTATTTGATGATTTCTTTTTTAGATTGCAGATAGTACTTCTTGTCGTAAATTGCCTGCCAGGTCTTAGTTGGAGATTGATTAATAATTTTTTCAGAACGATTTATTTTCGAATCAGGATTGAAAAATGTAAGTCCTAATAGAACGATAACTGACAAAAATATTATTCCAAAAACGAGCGCGGAGATTTTTCTTAATAATTTATTTTGTTCTTGGTCCATATTTTAAGGTTATACCAATTATATTTAATATTTAGTCTAGTTGATTGAGGTATAATACCGCGATAACAGTCGTTTAAACCTATAAAATTAGATTATTCCGAATGTATATGCGGTATTAGCATTGCAAAAATACAAGAATCTAACTAATATGAGGTCGAATGTCATGAATACACCTTTATTATGGCATAGAAATATTTAAGGAAGCTATTTCCCGCTATCCGCTTTACTCCGCTTCGCTTCGTGCTCGCTACTATTTATGCTGACATATCTCGCAGAGTATCGTCAGTATCGGGGCTAGGGCATTGCTTATCTCACTAGCATCACTTCCCCGCTCTTCACTAGTTTAGTGCCATCGTTGAAAAACGGGGGCATTTTTTTTATTAATACTCCTTCTATTGGATAGATTGCCAAGTAAACATTATAGTAGTTAAACTTCGATATTTATAAAGCTAAAAAAATATATCTTTGAGCATTAAAAAATTATCTTAATGAAAGATTCGAAAAAACCACAATCTATTGAACCAAACATTGCTGATTTAGCGAATGGATGGCTTAAGAAATATAAGTTAGATTATAAATTAGAACAGGAATCTTTAAACTCATCAATAGACAAAGCACTTTCAGATTATTACACTAAAAACGGAGGCGCAGGGGCAAACCGGCCAGATGCAAAACTACTTTTACAAGATAAAAAGCTAAACTACTATCCTATATTGATAGAATATAAAGGATATAAAGATAGCCTTGTAAAATTAGATACAAATGGACAAGTAGAAAATAGTAATGCCAAAAACGAACCTCATTTTAAAAATATAAATTCTTATGCAGTAAATGGGGCAGTACATTATGCCAATGCTATTTTACACCATACAAGCTATACAGAAATTATAGCTATTGGTATGACAGGCTATAAAGATGAATCGGGTAAAATTCAGCATTCGATTGGCGTATATTATGTCTCAAAGTCTAATTTTGGAGTGGGACAGAAAGTAGCAGACTATACAGATTTATCTTTTTTAGCACCTAAAAACTTTGATAAGTTTATTGAAGTAGTTAAGACACTAGAACTATCACAGGAGGAGATAGACAAACTTAAGGAGAGAAGGGAAAGAGAGATTGATTATAGCTTAGTAAAGCTCAATAATGATATATATCAGAACGAAAAAGGACTTGGAGAGAATGACCGCGTCTATCTCGTGGCTGCTTCTATTATTGCTACTATTGGCATTCCCGGTAAAGTTTCCCCACTCGAAAAGTCAGATTTAAAATCTACTACCGAAAAAGGCAATCAAGATGGAGACATCATTTTACGAAAAATTCAAGCTTTCCTAGATGAAAAAGCGATACCAAAAGAGAAGAAAGATTTAATCATTAGAACCTTACAGAATACGCTGACTACAGATAATATAAATAAGGTCGAAAATGGAGAAAGTCAGCTGAAAAGAGTGTTTGTAAAGATTGTGGATGATTTAGGCATCTACTATAAAATTGGGTTAACTACAGATTTTACGGGTAAGCTATTCAATGAGATGTATGGATGGCTAGGTTTCTCGCAGGATAAGCTAAACGATGTCGTATTGACTCCTTCCTACATAGCGACCCTTTTAGCTCGTTTAGCACGGGTAAATAAAGATTCTTACGTCTGGGATTTCGCCACAGGCTCGGCAGGACTTTTAGTCGCAGCTATGAACGAAATGCTTATGGATGCCAAAAATACCATGACTTCGCCTGAAGAGCTGGCTCAGAAAGAAATCAAAATCAAAGCCGAGCAATTGCTAGGTTTAGAATTGCTATCGAGTGTATATATGCTAGCCATTCTCAATATGATATTGATGGGTGATGGTAGCTCCAATATTATCAATAAAGATTCTCTAAAAGATTTCGACGGAAACTATGGCTTTGGAAATACCGCCGATAAATTCCCTGCCGATGCCTTTATCCTAAATCCACCCTATTCTGCCCTTGGCAATGGGATGAACTTTGTAGAACGTGCCTTAAGTATGATGAATAAAGGTTATGCGGCTATCATTATCCAGAACTCGGCAGGAAGTGGTAAAGCTAGAGAATATTGCACTAGGATATTAGCTAGTCACACTCTCATAGCAAGCATAAAAATGCCTGTTGACATTTTTATAGGAAAATCAAGTGTACAGACCAATATCTACGTATTTAAGATTAATGAAAAGCATCATAAAGACGAAATAGTAAAGTTTATTGATTTTTCCGAAGATGGCTATAGTAGAGCAAATCGCAAAAAGGGTAGTAATAACCTTATAGATAGCAATCAAGCCAAAGAGCGATACGAAGAACTCGTAAACTTGGTTCGTTTTGGAAAATCTAAACTTAATATTTTTACTACTAAAGAATACTATGAGGGCACTATTGACCCTAAAAGTGGTGCAGATTGGAACCAATCCGCACCGATAGATACAAAGCCCACACTCGAAGATTTCAAGAAAACAGTTAGTGATTATTTATCATGGGAAATAAGTACTATTTTAAAGGAACAGAGCATATTAGGTGATCCTTTGGGAAAGTAGACTCCCCACTTATCAAGAAATTAGAAAATGTTAAGTGGGGTGAATTTAAAATTAAAGATGTATTACAATGGCAATCTCAAAAAGAAATTGACCCTTTAAAGCTTGACCAATTGAAAGATGATACACAGCATTTATATCCATTTTATGGTCAAGCAACAATGAGTAATGGAATCATTTCTTATAACCGTTTAACTGAAAAAGTTTTAAACAATCCAAAAGGAAAACCTACTATTTTAATTCACTCTAATAATCAAAATATTGTATTTCTAGAAACTCCTTTTTACTTAAAAGACGGACATGGTGCTACAAGTGTATTGCAATGTGAAAAAATGAATAGAAAAAATCAAATGTTTATAGTTGCTTCTATTGCCAGAGTAATTAAAACAAAGTTTTCTTATAATAATAAAGCAACAAAAATTGAATTAAAAAATACAGTTATAAAACTCCCTACAAAGAATGGACAAATAGATTTTGATTTTATGGAGAGTTTTATAGCTGATATTGAAGCAAAGCGTATTCGGAAATTAGATGCTTATTTATTAGCTGTGGGTCTGAAAGATTATGCCATGACATCCGAAGAAGAAAAGATTTTAGATCATTTTTTAAATGGTGAATTTTTATGGGATGAGTTTAATCTCGGGGGTCTATTTGAAATTCATCCAACAATTTACTATAAGTTGAAAAATGATGAAATAATATCTAAAAACGGTCGAGTTCCATTAGTTTCTAATTCTTCAATAGATAATGGGGTAATGGGTTTTTCTAATTTAGAAGCAAAAAATTCTGGAAACACGATAAGTTGTTCTGATACAACACTTGGTGCTGAAACAATGTTCTATCAGAAAAATGATTTTATTGGCTATTCTCACATTCAGCATTTAGTGCCAAGGTTTAAGACATTTAATATTGCTATAGCACATTTTATTATTACATCATCAAAAATATCTACTTTAAATCAATATGATTATGGGACTAAGTTTAATCGATTTGCAATGAATAAAACCAAAATTCAGCTACCATCAATTAACAATTCACCTGATTACTACTTAATGGAGACCTTTATCTCTGCTATTCAGAAATTGGTTATCAGAGATGTCGTCTTGTATGCAGATGATAAAATAGCAGCTACGAAATCGGTGGTAAATAAAAAATAAAAAACGTCAGATTATGACACCTTTAATATATATTTTTATGAGACTCCGCAAAAATACCACAAAGAGCGACATTTTATGTCATGTTGTAGGAGTATGTTTGTATAAAATTAAAGAATTTTATATGAACCTATTATCATTTATGAAGGAGTTTCCGACAGAACAAAGCTGTAAA
>JAJTHM010000083.1 GCA_021297855.1 Sphingobacteriales bacterium
ACAAGAAAAAAGCAGTGCCAGACTTATTCAATTCCAGCTGACCCCCCTGCTATTTCATTTTAAAAAGTCTTATCAATGTTTTCAACTACTTTGAATCCCTAAAAGGGCCATTTCTTATATTTGTCGGACAACAATGATTAAAAAATGATAAACTGGTCTAAGATTATTATCGAATGGAGGGCGAAATATATTGAAATTGGGATAGTTAGAATAGTCATACAACCACTCTGTCATGTCGAGTACAAATCCTGCATTGACAGTCTTCAAGTAAAATAAATTGAGAATTATCCCAATTAAAATAAAGGAAACTGTAAAGTAATAGGTTTTTAAAAACTTCAAAACTTCTCCTATTTCACTCGTCTTAGTTTAGCCATTGGACCTAGTTCACTTTCATACACTTTTTTGACACCATCGCCTAACGCCGTCTCAATATCTCTAATATCGCGAACCAATCGAATCATACCCCCTGGCTCTACTGATGCCGCTTGATCGCTTCCCCACATACTTCTATCGAGAGTAAAGTGTCTTTCGATAAATGCTGCGCCTAAAGGTATAGTAGCAAGGGTGGTGCTCAAGCCAGTCTCATGTCCAGAGTAGCCGATTGGGCACATAGGATACATGTCTTGAAGCGTGTTAATCATTCTAAGATTTAATTCTTCTGGTTTACATGGATAAGTAGAGGTCGCATGGGCTATAGCCAAGTTGTCTGTACCTATAGCATCCACGGCTTTCTTCAATTCTTCAATGGTACTCATCCCAGTTGAAATAATGAGCGGCTTGCCTGTATCTTTTTTCTTTTTTAGCAGAGAAATATCGGTCAAAGACGCTGATGCCGCTTTGTAGAGCATTGGATTAAATTTCTCCAAATAATCGACAGATTCTTCGTCCCAGCAGCTAGCAAACCACACCATGCCAAGTTCTTTGCAGTATTCATCGATGATTTTATATTCCGCATCTCCGAATTCTACTTTGTATCTGTAATCGATATACTTCATGCGCCCCCAGGGTGTTTCCCGCTCAATGTCCCATTGGTCTTTTGGTGTGCAAACCTCTGGTGTTCGCTTTTGAAATTTAACTGCATCGCAACCGCATTCATGCGCTTTTTGGATTAACTCCTTGGCGATATTGATATCTCCATTATGATTTAAACCTATTTCAGCAATAATAAAGCAAGGATTGTTTCCTCCTATTTTCTTGCCATTGGCTAATGTTAATTCACTCATGAGTTAATGTTATTTTATTGTTTATTAAACAAAGGTAATTGCAACTGCTATAACTTTGTGATAAGAATTTGTTAAATGTGGGCACTATATTTTTCTATAAGAAACTCGCAAAATTCTCTAAAAGCTCCTTCTCCTCCTTTTTTTTCACAAATATAATGGGAAATGGCCAAAACATCTTTATAAGCATCCGCAGGACAAGCGCAGATAGCGGCTCGTTTCATTACTTCTATATCATTCAAATCATCACCTATGTATGCTATGTTTTCCCATGATAGTTGATTTTCTTTCATGTAATTCTCTACAACTTCGAGTTTATTTTTTACCCCTAAAAAAACATTTTTAATTTTTAATTTCTCCGCTCGTCTGCTTACTATCTCAGAATTTTCTCCTGTGATAATAGCTATACTAATCGGCGTCAAATTGCGCAATCGCTCTGCTCCCATACCATCGCGGTATGAAAATGCCTTCATTTCTTCTCCCTTCGCAGAATAAAAAATAGTGCTGTCTGTCCATACACCATCTATGTCTGTAAATAAATAGGAGATATTAGATTTTAGATTTGAGGCGTTAGACATATTGTTTAATTTCTAGGTTACTGACTTTAATACATTCAACTCAATTTTTCTAATATCTAATCTCCAACATCTACTATCTATATAGCTGTCCACCCACCATCGACTACCAAATTAGCTCCTGTCATATAGCTGCTCGCTTCGCTAGCGAGAAACACAATAGCCCCCATATAATCTGTAGGCTGAGCCATTCTATTCAGTGGAGTTTTAGCACTATAATTCTGTACAAAAAAATCGTCTTGACTATTTTCTACTCCTCCTGGAGATAAGGTGTTGACGCGCACACCATTTTTCCCCCAATAAGCAGCAAGAAATCTTGTGAAGTTGATGACCGCGCCTTTCGTAGCTGGATATGCGGCTGATTTGTAGAACATCTGATTGCCATCCCTATCCTTATATATACTTTGGTCAGGACCAACTATACCATAAGTAGAAGCTATATTAATAATGGATCCGGAGCCCGCCCTGGCCATTTCTGTGCCGAATATTTGACAACAAAGAAATGTACCAGTCACATTGGCTTCAAGCGATTGGCGAAACATTTTGACAGGATAGTTTTCAAACATACTCTGTTCGCCTGCTAAAAGTGGATTTTCAAACATATCATTGATGGCAGCATTATTGACTAGAATATCAATTTTGCCATATTTCGCTAGTATAGATGTACGAGCATGCTTGATCTCTTCCTCATTGGTAATATCAAATTGAATTGCGGTATGCCTTTCGTGATGAGGTAAAGCTAACATAGCCTCTGTGCATCGCTCTATATTCAAGTCTGCTACTACCACATGGGCTCCTGCATCTGCTAGAGCTTTGCAGTGATTTCTGCCTATTAGTCCAGTAGCACCTGTGACGATGGCTACCTTGTTTGTTAGATTAAATAAATTCATAAAGCAAAGTTAGAAAACCAGCGTCGTATAGCAAGATTAAAATCGTAACTTAACTTCGATTTAACCTTGAGCCAATTCACTCTTAACCCAATCGTACCCCTTTTTCTCTAGCTCTAAAGCTAATGACTTGTCTCCTGTTTTTACAATCTTGCCATCGTACATGATGTGCACGAAGTCAGGTACTATATAGTCGAGAAGTCTTTGATAGTGGGTAATTATCAAGAATGCATTCTCGGAGTTTCTCAATTTATTGACCCCGTTGGCTACTATGCGCAAGGCATCTATGTCTAGTCCAGAATCCGTTTCGTCTAAGACGCAAAGTTTTGGATCTAGCATAGCCATTTGGAAGATTTCATTTCGTTTTTTCTCGCCTCCTGAAAATCCTTCATTGATGCTTCGTGTGAGAAATTCTTTGTTGAGTTCTACGATGGCAGCTTTTTCTTTCATTAATGCAAGGAAATCCTTAGCCTCCATCGGTTGCAGACCATTGGCCTTTCTTTTCTCATTGATAGCTGCTTTCATAAAATTGGTTGTAGAAACACCTGGAATCTCTACAGGATACTGAAAAGCTAAAAACAATCCCAAGTGAGCGCGCTCAGCAGGGTCTAGCTCCGCGATGTCTTGCCCTTCAAAAAGCATTTCACCTTCTGAAATATCATAACCGTCCTTTCCTGCAAGGATAGAAGCAAAGGTCGATTTTCCTGTGCCGTTGGGGCCCATGATAGCATGGACTTCTCCTTTGTTTATCGTTAAAGAAAGGCCTTTTAAAATTTGTTTTCCTTCTTCTACTTGTGCGTGTAAATTTTTTACTTCTAACATATTAATTGTGTTCGTTTTTTTTAAGTTCAAAATGAGCAAAATCCGCCCAAGTGCCATCTACATTTTCTCGTCCTTTTTCTTCTATTTTTATTAATTCAAATCCTAGTTTAATAGCTGCAAAATATGAGTTTTTATTATCGGAATCTTGATAAGAACGCATTTCAACTATTTCCCCTACTTTATTCAAAACTTAAAATTTAAGAATTCAAAATTAACTCTTACCCCACGCTATTCTCCAATGTTATCTCCAATAGCTTTTGCGCTTCCACCGCAAACTCCATTGGCAGCTCTTTGAAAACTTCTTTGCAAAATCCATTGATGATAAGATGGACAGCCTCTTCTGCTCCTATGCCTCGTTGATTGCAATAAAATAATTGGTCTTCCCCGATTTTAGAAGTACTCGCTTCGTGCTCGACTTTGCCTGTTTTATTTTTAATCTCAATATATGGAAATGTATGGGCTCCACATTCTCCACCCATAAGCATGGAGTCGCATTGTGAATAGTTGTAGGCATTGTCTGCATTAGGCTGAATCTGTACTAAGCCACGGTAGGTATTTTGTGATTTTCCAGCAGAAATTCCTTTGGAGACAATTCGGCTCCGAGTTTTTTTCCCGATATGAATCATTTTAGTTCCCGTATCAGCCTGTTGCATATTGTTAGTAACCGCCACGGAGTAAAACTCGCCAATAGATTCGTCCCCTTTTAAAATACATGATGGATATTTCCAAGTAATAGCAGAGCCTGTCTCCACCTGAGTCCAAGAAATTTTAGATTTATAACCTTGACAGATACCTCGTTTCGTCACGAAATTATAGACACCCCCTTTGCCATTTTCATCACCAGGATACCAGTTCTGAACAGTACTGTATTTAATTTCAGCTTTCTCTAGTGCTATCAACTCAACTACTGCTGCGTGCAATTGATTTTCATCTCGCATAGGGGCGGTGCAACCTTCTAGATAGCTCACGTAGCTTTCGTCATCGGCTATGATTAGAGTGCGTTCGAACTGGCCCGTGTTTTCTGCATTGATTCGAAAATAAGTGGAGAGCTCCATAGGACAGCGAATACCTTTCGGGATATAGACAAAACTTCCATCACTAAATACGGCGGAGTTTAATGCCGAATAGTAATTGTCTCTTGGTGGAACGACTGTCCCTATATATTTTTTTACAAGTTCAGGATGTTCTTTAATCGCATCAGAAATAGAACAGAAGATGATGCCTTTTTTATTTAATTCTTCCTTGAAAGAAGTAAAAACGGACTCGCTATCCATGACAAAATCCATAGCTACATTGCCCAATTTATTTTGTTCTAGATCGCTGATGCCTAGCTTATCCCACATTTTCTTTATTTCAGGATCTACTTCATCTAGAGAATTGAGTTTTGGTTTCTTCTTTGTAGAAGCGTAATAAATAATCGATTGAAAATCTATTTTTGGAAATCCGAGTTTCGCCCAATCGGGTTCTTCCATTTTTAACCACTGCTGATAGGCCTTTAATCTCCACTCGAGCATCCACTCCGGTTCATTTTTTTTAGCAGAAATAAAGCGCACTATGTCTTCGTTTAACCCAATTTCGGCGAATTCCTGCTCTATATTGGTGCTAAATCCATATTTATACTCCGTTTCGGAGGTTTTGGCTAAAAGTATATCTTCTGATTGGTTTTCCATGGATCCTGACCTAAAAATTGAAGAGCAAATTTATACTATTTATACTGAGTCTAAAGAAAAACAATCCTAAGAAAACCTAATGAATAAAGGACTTGACGGTATTTTATTGTAGAAATCTTAGTTTTTAATTAGAAATTAAGTGAAAAACAAGAACTTTTTGTACAATAATTAGATGATTATTTGGTAGTTTTTCTACTTTTGTTCCTCATTAAACTTATAATTTTCTTTCAATGAAAACTAAATATGTAGATCTAATTGAGCAAACTTATGAATGGCCACAACCTGAATTTGAGGTAGAGGATAACGAATTAAAGTTTCACGATATCTATTTAATGGATATAGTTAAGAAATATGGTACTCCATTAAAACTGACCTATCTTCCTATCATATCAAAGCAGATAGAGAAGGCAAAAATGTTTTTCAAGGTGGCTATGGCTAAGGCGAATTACGAGGCAGAATACAACTACTGCTATTGCACGAAAAGTTCTCACTTTTCATTTGTATTAGAAGAGGCTTTGAAAAACAATATTCATATCGAAACATCCTCAGCCTATGACATCAATATTATTGAAAAATTGGCAGAGAAAGGTCTGTTCCACAAGCATCAGTATGTCATTTGTAATGGCTACAAGCTGCCGCAGTATATTGAAAACATAGCTCGGTTGATAGAAAACAAGTACGAAAATGTAATTCCTATTATTGACAATTTTAATGAGCTTGGACATCTCACAGAAAAGATAACTAAGAAATTTAAGATAGGGATAAGAATAGCTTCTGAGGAAGCGCCAAAGTTTGATTTTTATACATCGAGATTGGGTATAGCTTATAAAGATATTGTCCCTTTTTATAAGATTCAGATCAAAGGAAAAAAGAATGTTGAGCTTAAAATGTTGCACTTTTTTATCAATACAGGGATAACAGATACAGCATATTATTGGTCAGAGTTAGCGAAGTGTGTTCGGGTATATTGTGATCTAAAAAAGATATGTCCAAGTCTAGATTCCTTGAATATCGGAGGAGGTCTTCCTATAAAAAATAGCCTAAATTACCAATTTGATTATGAATATTTGATTGAAGAAATCATCTCACAAATCAAGAAAACCTGCGATGATTACGGAGTACAAGAGCCTAATATTTTCACCGAATTTGGTTCCTTTACTGTAGGTGAAAGCGGAGCTGCTATATTTAAAATCATAGACCAAAAGCCACAAAATGATCGTGAAAAGTGGAATATGATTGATTCGAGTTTTATGACCACACTACCTGATGCATGGGCTATTAATAAGCGCTTTATCATGCTAGCAGTCAATAACTGGGATAAGGAGTACGAGCGTGTATTTCTAGGAGGACTCACCTGCGATAGTGATGATTTTTATAACTCAGAGGTCAATTCGAATGCTATATATCTGCCTGTTTTAGAATCGGAAGACCCACAGTATATAGGATTCTTCCATACAGGAGCCTATCAAGAGAGTATTGGTGGATTCGGAGGCACGCAGCATTGTTTGACCCCTGCTCCGAAACATATTATTATTTCTAAGAATGAAAACGGTGATATAAAAACCAAACTCTTTGCCAAAGAGCAGGATTATAAGAGTATGTTGGAGATATTGGGGTATTAAATGGGAGATTTGAGAATATGGATATGAGATTTGAGATTAGGGTAGCTAGTGCAAATGACTGTTCTGAAATTTTAAAATTAATCAAAGAATTAGCTGGTTTTGAGAAGCAGCCTGATGCTGTTATTTTATCTGAAGAAGAATTGGTCAAGTCTGCTTTTTCTGAAAATCCTTGGGTTTTTGTCTATGTCGCTGAAATCGAAAATAAAGTAGTAGGTATGGCCCTTTACTATTATGGCTTTTCGACGTGGAAGGGTCGCAGCTTGCATTTAGAAGATTTAATCGTCAATGAGAAATACCGTAAACTAGGCATAGGTAAAGCACTGATGAACCAAGTCATACAAGTCGCCAAGTCCGAAAACGTAGAGCGCATGAGTTGGGAAGTCTTAGACTGGAATGAACCTGCGATTAAATTCTACGAATCTCTGGGCACAGAATTTTATAAAGACTGGTGGTTGTGTAGGTTGTTTAAGGAGCAGTTGGAGAAGTTGTGAGTTCAGGAAATTTCCTTCTAATATATATCTCTGCTATGATGAGATTAAAAATCCAACTCGACCAAGCCACTATTTTATACATATCCATGGGAGGTAGTTGTAGAGTATTTGCTAGTATCATTTTAAATAATCTAAGAGAAACTGCCGAAAGGGTGAGGGCATAACTCCTCAACATATACTTCTCGTGTAAAGCAAAGTTTTTCTCTCGAATAGCTATATAGGCTTTATAGGTAAAATACAGCCATAGAATGGATAGTAATATAAAAGAAGTTTTTGCAATTAGTCCTCCATTGGCATAGACAGACATTACTAGACCCGATGGCCCCGCTAGGCATAAAATCAAACTGATATAAATGTACCCGAAACAAAGGTGCAACTTCTTATATCCTTTTCTCAATGTTTTCCAGAACTGGAAAAATCCGAAAAAAATGACAAACCAACTCGTATATACATGAGTAAAAAAAGCGATTTGGTAATGGATATTTTTTATCTCATTTTCTTTGAGAATAAGAAATGCCACATCATTGCGCAAAGGAATATACTGTAAGGAAATTAAAAGAAGTAGATAAATAAAAATGAGTAAGCCCGCACCCAAAAGACATTTACCAATTAAAGATATTAGTCGTGACAACTCCATTGAAAATCGGATAAGGGATAATCTGTTTTTTTGAAATTGTAATGCCACCATTCTTTCTCATAAGAAACAAAACCTGATTGTTCCATAATCGTTCTTAGTATTAACCTATTGGCTTTAGCTTCAGCAGAAATATTGTTGTTCGAATAATGTGCTTTTTCTGTAAAGTCATCAAACTCTGTTCCCATGTCTAATAGACCATTAGCGTTAGCCAGTCCCACATCCACAGCGCATCCTCTATTGTGTTTGGAGCCTTTCTTCGGGTCGGCGACATAGTCTGGATTTTTCACCATTTCATACATTTTTTTCTGTATGGAAAGTGGTCTATATGCATCAAATACTACTAATTTTAATTTTTGTTTTTGACAAATTTCACTCGCATTTAAAAGTGCTTCTGCTGCCTCATTTCTTAAAAACACTCTTCCGCAGGGATAGACTTTCTTTTTCAAAAAATTATTTTCTGAAGCGTAACGTAAATCAAAACGAAGATGTGGATTTTCGAATATTTCTGCGAATTCGCCTTGATTTAACTCTTTAATACTTGGGGTTAGCTGGTTCGATTTTACTGATATAGCTTTAGCTTCCGTAGGACTAGTACCATATTCATCCTTTGTCTGGCAAGAAAGAACAAAGGATAAAAATGCAAAACAAAAAATGACTCTAACCCCTCCCAAAATAGTCATAATATTCTTTTGCATTTTTTTCGTATTTCAAAAGTAGTTGAATGTTTTTCTTCTCAATTTCCGTCAAATCTTTTTTGATATCTGTATGAACAGGAATATACCATTCTTGTGCATCGAAGAACACCCGCAATGGTCTATTTTTAAAAGAATATCCATGACGTGCGTATATCATATTGCGTATGATAAGTAAGTCACCTTTAGTTAGATTTTCTACATCCGCTTTTGTTAGCTCTGCGGTGGAGGCATTGATTTCGTATATTTTTTCTGTGGCTGAGACAAATTCTTCACTAGTTTCTCTAAAAAATTCTTCGCCTTCCTCTTCTGTGAGATTCTTTGGTTTTTTATATTCCTTTTCTCCTTTTTCCCAATCTATATATCTTTTATAACTTTCTTTAGAAAGTTGTTGAGCAGAATTATATATGAAATTTTTTCGACTTAGTTTGTATTCTCTTTCTTGAATTTCTATTTTCTTAAATGCTTTCCATTTTCCATTGATTGAAAAATCTCCTTTATTTGCATAAAAATTAAAAGTTCCATCATATTTATTGTCACCTGGCTCATTAGCTATAATTAGAAAAGAAGTATCACTCTCTGAAATTTTTCCCTTAAATACTCTCTGATTGCCAGCTACAACACTATGTCCAGAGACATTATCTCCCTCAATTTTTTCAATAACTAAACATATTTTATTTTCACGCCCCCAACCAAAACCTTCTCCCGCATGTATATCTCTTTTATCTTCATAATAATCTTTTTCTGAGTTTTCTTTTTTTCTAAACCATCCTACCCAGTTTCCAATTATATCTCCAGCTTTATTAATAGGTTTTATATTAAGTGGCTTTTCTGTTATACTTGTATTATTCTTATTTTCTTCTAAAGTATTGTTTAAAACTTCATCCTCCACCTTAGCTTCCTCATTTTTAATAAGATGATTACACGAAAAGCAGAATAGCAAAAAAGTAATAAAAATGGTACGCATTGAATTGTTTTTAGCAAATTTAGTAGATTTCTTAAATTAGGATTCATTTAACCTCAAACGCTAAACTTAAAACTAACAACTTAAAACTTTTAACTAAACTTACGGCACCGGATCAAACCCATTTCCTCCCCAGGGTTGACAGCGGAGAAGTCGTTTCGCCGATAAGTAAAAAGCTTTAATAGGATTGAATTTTTGAAAGCACTCAAGCGCATACTGGCTGCAAGTGGGATAGAAACGACAGCGCGCAGGTATAGCAGGACTGATGACCTTCTGATAAAATTTTATGAGGAGAAGAAAGGGGAAATTATACCACACCGCTTTTAATTAAAATTGAATAGTTAATAAATTTGGAAGGAAAGCTATGATTTTATTCTTTTAGAGAGCTTTTGAAGACATGATTCTACTTGTTTCTCGATATCTTGAAATGTTTTTCCCTCCGCTTTAGTTTTGAGGATAAGGAAGAGATGAATAGCGAGTTCTTTTTCCTTGAGGTATTCTAACAAAGGGGTTTTGCGGGTTCGATAGGCTTCACGGAGCCAGCGTTTGTATTTGTTTCTATCATGAGCCTTTTTATAGAGGCGCTTGGACACAGAAAAACCCGCTTTGAGCGGGTAGTCTGATATTTTTACAAGAACATATCTAATAGTTAAATCTTCTTCATGTATTGACTTTCCTTCCTTAGAAAAAATGTAGTCTATACATTTTAGGCTTTTTAGACGCTCATAAGACTTTAATGTATTCTTCATAAGGCTCTAAATAGTTTGGTGTCAGAGCCTAGATTGATTTTATACCGACGATATGTTACAGACAGTTCAATTAAATTTGAGCAATACCAATATATGTCGGCATAATACCATATTATATTAGACTAGGTATTACTTCAATCTCTTCTCGTCGCTTACGGTAAGCTTTTTTCTGCCTTTAGCTCTTCTAGCTTTAAGCACTTTATACCCACTCGGGCTGCTATTTCTAGCTCTGAATCCCATTTTATTGGCTCTTTTTCTTCTCGATGGTTGGAATGTTCTTTTCATCTCTTGGTTGTTTAAAAAATTCTAGTCAATAGAATCTCTGTGTTTTTAAAAAGGAGTGCAAATGTAACTCAAAATTTTTAAATTCAAGGGATAAATATTTAGTAGTCAGTAGCCAGTGGTCACTGGTCAGAATTAAGTTGTAGATATTCAGATATTTATTGATTTAACAGTAGAGTGCGAAATAAAGGTTTATGGTTCTGTATAGCCCTCAGCACAGGTGATTTCGACCATGACGCCTACCATACAGATACTAGCTATACTATCTACCTCCTTATAAGTGAACCGTATGCGCTGGTTATTAATTTTGACTTTAGGATATGCAGCCAGATTTGTGGGTTCGAGAATATTGCCGTCGTCTAGCCGAATATTAAATCCACAGCCATCTAGTCCATTCATGTCCACCACAGTGCCATATTTATAGTTTGGGCAGTCAGATGGGTCAGCGAGTTTCTTCTGGCAGCTGAGAAGAAGTACTATGAATAAAGTAAAAATTAGTTTGTTCATTAAAATAGATATATACCTACTATAGACGTATGTTTTTGGCGAATATTTTATAGATATTAATTTCAATGTCGTTTAGATAAGAAATACGAATGCTGCCTGAGACACGCAGCATGGGAACTGCAATGGTTCGGGGGGACACGAACCAAACACCAACTAAACGACATTGCTATTAATTTCCTAAAACTATTCAATTAGCATATAGAGTAGAATAATTGAGTCTATGAGTATAGGCTAACTTGAAGTAAAACAATATATTAATGAAAAATGAAGTAACTATATAATCAAGTTTTGTCACAAACTTTTCTCGTTTCACTTTCCACTAATTATAATTTCCTTCGTACTTTTGCCACCCTTTATGATAACCGTACAGAATATTACACTCCGATTTGGGGGCAGAACGCTTTTTGAAAATGTCACTTTTCTAATCAATAGAGAGGACAGAATAGGTTTAACTGGTAAAAACGGTGCAGGTAAATCCACCCTACTGAAGATTTTATCAGGAAATATGAAAGCGGAGTCTGGTTCTATAGCGACACCACGCGACTGTCGAATAGCCATATTGACGCAGGACATAGAGCGAATCACCAAAGGCACTGTCATAGAAGAGGCGAGAAATGCTTTTAAGGAAATCTTGGAAATTCAGAAGAAATTGGCAGATATCACCCATCAGCTAGAGACTCGTACGGACTATGAGAGTGATGCCTATATGAAGTTGATAGAAGACATGGGGGATTTACAAAATCACCATAATATTCTCGATAGTGATAATATAGAAGAAGAAATTGAGCGCATTCTGAAAGGTCTAGGATTTGACCGCAAGGATATGCACAAGAATATGGCTGAACTGAGCGGTGGCTGGCAGATGCGGGTGGAGTTGGCAAAAATACTACTGCAAAAACCAGATTTAATACTACTCGATGAGCCGACCAACCACTTGGATATTGAGAGTATTTTGTGGCTAGAGCAGTTTTTGAAAGAATACGATGGCGCAGTTATTCTAGTATCGCATGATAGAGCATTTTTAGATGCTATTACGAATAGAACGATTGAAGTGACATTAGGTAAAATAGAAGATTATAAAGCCAACTATTCTAAATATCTCGAGCTCCGCAAAGAGCGAAGAGTGCAGGTAGAAAACGCCTATAAAAATCAACAAGAGCAAATCAAGCAGATAGAACGAAATATCGATAGATTTAGAGCTCAAGCTACGAAAGCGAGCTTTGCCCAGTCGCTGATCAAGCAGCTCGACCGCATGGAGCGGATAGAGCTAGAGGATGAAGACAATTCTAAGCTTAACATCAAGTTTCCAAAATCAATATCTTCTGGGGTACTCATCTGTGACGTGCAGAATGTCTCCAAAAATTATGGGGAGCAGCAGGTCATCAATGAATTTAGTTTCAAGGTAGAGCGTGGAGATAGAATTGCCTTTGTTGGTAAGAACGGAATGGGAAAATCTACGCTAGCAAAGATTCTCGCTAATGATATCGACAATTATCAAGGAAAGGTGGACTGGGGTCATAATATTGTAAAAGGCTATTTCGCTCAGAATCAAGAAGCGGAATTGAATAATAGCAAAACAGTATTTGAAACGATAGATGAGGAAGCCGTAGGCGATATGCGGACAGCAGTGAGATCGCTACTTGGTGCATTTCTTTTTAGTGGCCAAGATGTAGATAAAAAAGTGAGTGTACTCTCTGGGGGAGAGCGTGGTCGATTGGCTTTGTGTAAATTGATGCTAACGCCCAATAATTTTCTAATTCTCGATGAGCCGACCAACCACTTAGATATAAAATCCAAAGAAGTTTTGAAACAAGCACTTCAGAATTTCGATGGCACATTTATCGTCGTATCACATGATAGAGAATTCTTGCAAGGGTTAACCAATAAGACCTATGAATTTACCAATAATGGTATTAAAGAATTTTTAGGAACGATTGATGAATTTTTGGAGAAGAAAAAGGTGGATGGATTTAGACAATTCGAGCAGGATAAGCAAATCGCTAGTGGTCAGAAGTCAGTGGTCAATAGTCAGAAGATAGAGCCAGCTGCCAAAGTAGATATTAAAGTCAAAGAAATAGAAAAAAAGATAGAGAAGCTAGAAGCAGAAATTAAAAAATGGGAAGAAAAAATGGCTACGGAAGAATTTCTTGAAAAAGCTGCGAGTGATAGTTCTGTCTATGATGCTTATAATAAGTTGAAGGCGGATCTAGATTTGGCTATGGCAGAATGGGAAGTACTAGCTTAATGAATTACTTTATACGGTGATGACAAAATTCAAAATACAACTCCTTCTTCTCACACAGCTTCCGATCGCATGGATCGCGGGGTTGAAACTATTTTCGTATTCGGAAGAGGCTTGTTCTATATCTGTCAAACTAGGCTTTCTAAACAAGAATCCATTTCAGTCTATGTTCTGGGCAGTACAGGGAATGGCGGCAGAACTCTCGACGGGGCTATTGTGTATCGATATTATCAAGAAA
Source organism: Sphingobacteriales bacterium (assembly GCA_021297855.1). Lineage (GTDB taxonomy): Bacteria > Bacteroidota > Bacteroidia > Chitinophagales > JADJOU01 > CHPMRC01. Next base: position 13,599 of record JAJTHM010000083.1, read on the forward strand.
TCAAAACACAATGTTTCCATGCTCGTCGTAGAACAAAAAGGGCAATTTTTCAAAAAAGCGAAAGGGAAAATAATCTTTTCCTGCTCACAAGGAAAGGATATCAAAAGTATAATTCAAAAAGCGATAGATACCAAAGAATCGCAAACAATAACACTCACTAGTTCGGGCATAGATGAAACTGGTGATGCGGTTTCGACGTTTGAGTTTGTGTGGAGCTTTAAGCTGAAGGGATAATTTCCTTAGCACTTTTTCAATAGAAAATACGAATCTATCGTGCCAGTATTTTTCATGTCTATTTTTCCTCTAAATTCGCAGGTAAAATCAGGATTAATTTTTTCATAGAATTCGCGTGTTATATTGATATGCTGCGGTATGCTGGAAGATTCCATTCTCGCAGCAATATTCACAGACTTGCCCCATACATCATAAGCGAATTTGGAGCGACCTACTACCCCAGAGACTAGAGGTCCTATATGAATTCCTACTCTAACCTCAAAAAAGGTATTGTTATTTTTTACATAGTCGATAATGTCCAAGGCGAGCAGAGCCGTATTCTTTATAAAAGCTTCTTCATTCGTATGCAATCCTCCGACTACCATATAGGCATCCCCTATCGTTTTGATTTTTTCTAAGTCGTATTTCTCGACAAGGTTATCAAATTCTGTGAAATACCCATCAAGAATATTGACCAACTTCTCTGGATTCAGTTCTATGGAAGCAGTTGAAAAATTAACAAAGTCCACAAATAGGATGGTGGCCTCTTCATGATACCGGGCCTTCACTTTTCCATTCAACTTCAATTCTGAAGAGACCTCTTCGGGCAAAATGTTCAGGAGCAAGGCTTCCGATTTTTTTCGTTCTTTTTTTACTTCCCTATAGAATCGGATGAGAATTACAAAAAAAATGAATGCCAAGCCTACAATATCCCAGGCTAAAAGTTGATTTTTGTGTCTTTTGTCTAGTTCAGTATTAAGTTTAATTTCCTTCTTTTCAAAGTCATTTTGGGCAAAGGCCAAGGCTACAGTGGTGGAGACATCTTTTGCATGCAATGAATCGCCGATTTGCTTATTTTTTAATAGATAAGAATACGCTTCGTGAATGTTCCCTATCTGATAATGGAGGGTATAGAGCAGTTCCGACAGTTCATAGAGATTGAACTCTCGGGTATCTTTTTTTGCTAAATTATATCCTTGTGTAGCGAAATCAATCGCTTTATTCTTATCTCCATTGGCTAGTTTTATTCTCGCGAGTTCTTCGTATATAAATGCTCTTGTATTGTCACTTTTATTTTCAGTAGGCAGTTTATTATAGTAATTAAGCGCGGTGTGAAGTATCGTTTCCGATTGAGTATATTTTTTTTCATTCCTGTAGAGCGATGCCAATAGTGTCAAGGATTGATAAATTTTATTACTGTCACTTACCTTAAACATGGATTTACGGATATTAGCCTCCACAGAGTCATATTTTTTTAATTGGAGTTCGCAAAATGCAAGCAGATAGAAAATTGTATAGGTCTTAGAGTTTAGATGGGGTTGAATGACTAATAATCTGGTGAAATAATCATAGGCTACAGGATAGTTTTTCTGCATTAGGAATAGAATACCTAAATACTTTAGGTTGTCTATCAAGAAGAAAGTGTCTTTTTCTTTGCAAGATTCGGATTCCAAGGATTTTTCAGCCGCTTTAAGACTTATAAAATGATAGCGAATGGCTTGATTATAGTCCCCAAGGTTAGTATAGAGATAGCCTAATTCGAAGTTGGAGTGCGCCAGTCCGAGGGGGTAATTGATAGAACTAGAAATTTCAAAGGTGTAGTGACAATATTTTAGAGAAGATTCTATAGAATCATCAATATAAGGCACATGATAGCGATTATAATAGCTTAGGAGGCTATCAACTTTTTCTGGTGAATTTTTTAATTTTTGAAAATGCTCTATCGACCGATCGGAGGTGGATTTTTGTCACTTCGGTATAAACTAAACGAATTCTCTCCCCTGTTATTCTATTCAAAATTTGCGCTAACTAGACTCTTTATTCCGCGATAGAGGCTCGCATTTACTTGCTTTTTTACCTTTTTGAGTTGCTCTTAAGGCAGAAAAGTATTGAATTCAGTTCGTTTTGTGATCTAGGTCACAGTTTTGCTATATTCCATAACTATCGTGCGAAAAAAGGTGTTAAATTCACATAACGTTAACCAAATTTAAATTTTTTCAATGAAAAAGCTAGTTTACTTAGTTGTTTTACTGTGTGTCAGTAATGGTTTTATTTATGCACAAAGCGTCGGGGTTAATACGATGAATCCACATGCCTCCGCTGCCTTGGATGTGTCTGATACTACCAAGGGATTCTTAGTACCAAGGATGAATGAGATACAGCGACAGTCTATACCTTCACCTGCTGCGGGATTGATGGTATATCAAACCAATGGAAATGCGGGTTTTTATTATTTCAATGGGTCTGGCTGGATTTTTCTTATGACCAGTTTGTCGGATGCGACAACCAGCGCAAAAGGTATTCTGCAGTTGGCGGGAGATTTGAGCGGGACTGCCGCTTCACCTGCTATTGCGAATAATGCTATCACCACATTAAAAATCTTAGACGGCAATGTGACCCTCTCCAAGATGGCTTCTAGTTCGGTAGATACTTCCAAAATAGTCTCTGGGGGCATGAACAAGGTACTTACGACCAACGGTCTGGGTGTTCCTACTTGGGTCAATAAGACAGTTTTAATTCCAGACACGGCAAGCCTATCCAACCGAATCAATACGAAGTTGACTGCTTCGGATACAGCGAGTTTATCGAACCGAATCAACACCAAATTAAATTCTGCCGACACGGCGAGTTTATCCAATCGTATCAACAATAAGTTGACGTCCTTGGATACGGCAAGCCTATCGAACCGAATTAATATAAAATTAAATTCTGCCGACACGGCAAGTTTATCGAATCGAATTAATACGAAGTTGACGGCCTCGGATACAGCGAGTTTGTCCAACCGAATCAACACAAAATTAAATTCTGCCGATACGGCGAGTTTATTGAATCGAATCAACACGAAGTTGACTAAATCTGAGTTAACGGATACACTAAATGCAATAAGTTTTACAAAAAATGCCACTAGAGATAGTATTCTGCTCAATATCAATGGCAGAATATATAAAGTCAAAGATAGCGTGGGTCTCGCTTTTTTCAGGGTCTCGCCCTCCAATCCAAGTCATATCATCTACAACGATGCTGCCAACTATGGTAAAAACTTTTTGGTCAATACCGATAGTGTCAACTACGATGGGAGCGGCATAGATGCTAAGATGATGTTTATCGCGAGTAAATCTGCCTTTAGAGCAGGTGCCGTAGACGATGTAAATTGGAATAGGGATAGTATAGGCCTCAACAGTTTCGCTACTGGTTATAAATCGAAGGCAACTGGAGATTATTCAATCGCGATGGGTGTTTTATCACTGGCAACGGCACCTTATTCTGCCGCCATAGGAAATCAAACAACTGCCTCTGGCTGGTATTCTACCGCTATAGGAAATAATACTATTGCAAGTGGACAAGTTTCGACCGCTATGGGAGACGGCACCAAAGCTCAAAGTTATGGGGAATTGGCGGTAGGAACATTTAATGACAACCTAGCTGCTGTCAATGCCACTGCCTTTGCAGGAGATAGCAATCGCGTCTTTACTATAGGTAATGGCACAAGTTCTGCCCGCAAAACAGCATTTGTGGTTCAGCAGAATGGTTACACGGGCATCAATACCCACATAGCAGACACGACTCTGCATGTCAAGGGCGGCTTTAAATATGTGGATGGACAGCAGGGCGCTGGCAAAGTGCTCACCTCTGATGTCAATGGCGTCGCGAGATGGGCAGCAGCAGCTGGTGATATGACCAGCGATACCTGGGCTACTGTTGGAGGTGTGACCTCCTCTGCAACCGATGTGATGGTAAATGGTTTAAAATTAGGACGAGGTGCAGGAGGCAAACTAGAAAATACTGCTCTAGGTAATAATGCATTATCATCGAATACATCTGGAATAAATAATACGGCAGTTGGTAATTTAGCTTTGATGAATGTAACTTCAGGTAGCCATAATGCAGGATTTGGAACTGGTGCATTAAGAGCACTGACTACGGGTAGTTATAACTCAGCGTTTGGCTTAGGAGCGCTTGATGTTATTGGTGCAGGAGAAGGTAATGCAGCTTTTGGTTATGCATCTATGGTTACGAATAACAGTGGTAACAATAATTCAGCCTATGGAACTAATTCATTGCGATTTGGAACAACCGGAAGCAGCAATACAGCGCTAGGATTTAGTTCATTAGTCAATGCGAATGGGAACAACAATACTGCTATTGGTTTTGAGTCTGGAAATAATAACTCCAGTGGCAGCGGTAATGTATTTTTAGGTTACAGAGCTGGATACAATGAAACAGGCTCCAATAAATTATATATAGCGAATAGTTCTTCCAATCCACCACTCATTTATGGAGATTTTTCAACTACTAAACTAGGTATCGGTACGACTGCTCCTACAGCTACCTTTCATGTTGCGGGTTCATCTAAGGTGACAGGAAATGATACAGTAGGAGGTATGCTTAATGTAACTGGAAATACTACCTTGACAAGCTTAACTACTACGAATCTAGCAGCAGGTGCTTTGACAGATTCCATAGTAACGATTAACAGTGCTGGAGTTATGAGAAAGAGTAGTTTAACTCTTGGGGGTATGGATAATTCCAGAGATACTTGGGCTACAGTCGGTGGAGTCACCACCTCTGCCACCGATGTATTGGTTAATAGCCTCACCATAGGTAGAGGTAACGGGAACACTCCTTCTAATACTGCACTTGGTTGGGGAGCTTTGCTCACTAATACCACTGGAACCTTTAATACGGCGACTGGAGAATCTGCACTTAGAGTCAATACGACTGGATCGCAGAACACTGCAAATGGATTCAGAACGCTTTATGCCAACACTACTGGCTCAAATAATACAGCGAATGGATACGAAGCGCTTTATTCTAATACGACAGGAGTAAATAATACCTCTACAGGGTATGGTTCTCTTTTCAACAACACGGGAGGAAGCGCTAACACAGCCAACGGAGTGAATTCTCTATCATCTAATACGACAGGAAGCAACAACACGGCGAATGGAACGTCTTCTCTATTCTCCAATACGACGGGAAATTCGAATACTGCCAATGGACTTCATTCTCTTTATTCCAATACGACAGGATCAGAAAACACAGCGAATGGAATGTCTTCTCTCTACTCCAACACGACAGGAGTTAACAATGTCTCTAGTGGATATCAATCACTATATAAGAACACGACGGGAGGTCAGAATAGTTCCGTAGGAACATATTCTATGTTTGAAAATACAACAGGTGGTTCAAATACAGCAATGGGTTATGCAACGCTTAATAAAAACAAAACTGGAGAAGCAAATACAGCAGTTGGGTATAATGCACTTTTTTATACTACTTCGGGAAATGAGAATACTGGAACAGGAAGAAACGCGCTTCATTTTAATACAACAGGAACCCAGAATACTGCTACTGGAAGCAATTCTCTACTGAATACTACTACAGGCCAATTTAATACAGCAAATGGATATGCCACTCTATCTAATAATACCACAGGAAATAACAATACTGCTCTCGGTTACACAGCAGGAAATCTTAACGTATCGGGATCTGGCAATGTTTTCTTGGGCTACCAAGCTGGATATAATGAAACAGGCTCCAATAAATTATATATAGCGAATAGCAGCGCAAATCCACCTCTTATTTATGGAGATTTTGCCAATGGACAACTAGGATTTGGAACATCAAGCTTAGGTTTACATAAAATTGTGGTAAGTGCAGGAGCTTATGCTAATACTTTAGCCCTTTTCTCTGATCACCCAACCAACAATGAGATGTTTTTAGGTAAATCTAATAATATTGACAAATCTATAGTGATGGGTTATAATCAGTCTCTTAATTATGGTTATTTCGTAGTTAATGGAGATAATCCAGGAACAGGTTTAGTGATAGGAAACGACAGTAAGGTGGGTATAGGAACGACTGCCCCTACAACTAATTTTCATGTAGTGGGTTCTTCTAAGGTGACAGGAAATGATACAATAGGTGGCATGCTTAATGTATCTGGAAATACTAGCTTGACAAGCTTAACTGCTACGAATTTAGCAGCAGGCGCTCTGACAGACTCTATTGTGACGATAAACAGTGCTGGAGTTATGAGAAAGAGTAGTTTAGCCTTAAGTGCTTTGGATACCTCAAATAGCAATGAAATTCAAGCTTTGACTAGAAGCAATGATACTGTCTTTTTAAGTAATGGTGGTTATGTGAAACTTCCTGAGCAGAAAACCATACCTGCACTCATTACAGAAGATGATTTTTCTTACATTTTACCATTAAAGAATTTTTGGAATACTGCAGTCACAGGTCCTGGAAGCGTTACTTTAAGTAATTCTGCGGCTGTTTTATCTACTAGTAACTCAACTGGTTCGGCTAAACTTTATTCAAATAAACAGAAAGCAGTGACTGAAGGTAAACTAATATTTACAGCCGTGCTCTATACCTACGAAGATAATAATACGGCATATGGACCATTAGTTAGAGGTTTAGTCAATGGTGTGAGCAGAAATAATGCGATTGAATTTATCAATATAAGCGGAAATACCATTCAGGCCCGCACGGTTTCTGGCGGTGTAGCGACAACTACTAATTATGCAGTTGGTGCATCTGTTGCAAATAACTACAGCTATACTATAATCGCTAGTAGTGTCAAAGTAGAGTTTTATTTAGATGGTACGCTTATTGCCACTCACACGACGAATATTCCAACGGTGCCTTTAAATATGTATTTTGATGCGAGTACCACCTCAGGAAATGTTCCACAAGCTATAGATAAGGTTAGTTTTGAAATAATTAGGAATTAAATTTTAGGAACATAGATTAATTAAATGGCAATAGTTTTATGGTATCTTAAAATGATTTGTCAGTTTTGATAGGCCGATATATTAGACCCTAAACGAATATAGAAATGAGTACAAATAGTATAATGTATAAAGTGGGCTTGACAGCCCTGCTAGTATGGCATAGTCTGCCCTCCATGCTAGCTCAAAATGCTGGGGTGCTCCACATCCAAGGGGGGGCTAACATATCATCAACCCATGGGGCCATCCTCACTCTCGATAATGCTAAGCTATCGAATCAAGGAGAACTGCGCCTCCCAGAAAGTAATCTGATTTTTAAGGGGAATCTGCCCACGGCATCGCAATCCATAGAGGGCTCGGGATCTACCATGGCGGGGTATATGCAGGTCCACAAACTAGTCGATGATATTCAGCTGCGCAAATCTATTTCCGTGAGCAGAGTTCTGTCTCTGGTCTCTGGAGGTATAGAGCTCATAAGCGGAGATATAGATCTAGGAAGCACGGGTGAGCTGCAGTTTGAGACTACCATGAGTCGGATTTATGGAAGTGGAGGCGAGATCAAGACCACGCGTTTGTTGGGTGCAAATAGTAATCTCCATCCCGCCAATTTGGGAGCAGAAATGACCAGTGCGATCGCTATGGGCACCACCCAGATCCTCCGCGGACACAAATCGTGGCTGGTGAATGGAGAGAATAGTGCGTTTCGCTATTACAAAATCAATCCTACGGTAAATAGCGGTTTAAATGCGAGTTTGGCTTTTAATTATTTCGATCAAGAGCTGAATGGTGTCGATGAAGGGAGTATGCAAATATGGTATAGTCCGAATCAAGGGCTCACGTGGATACAGACCAAAGCTGCCCAACGCGATGTCACAAATAACTGGATCCAGGTGAATAAAGTGGATAGGATGGGTTGGTTCACCCTAGCTCCACCTTGCTCGCCGGTAAAAACAGCGCTGACTATGTATGTGAGCCTAGATCAGACTTTTTTCTTCAAAGGACAACAGCGAAATACCACTGGCGTATATATCGATAGCCAGTTATCGGTCATAGGATGTGATAGCATCATCACGCTCAATTTATTTGTCAAGCCAATGTCTAGCCTTCCTGCCAAGGATACGATTGTAAGAGGGATAGATTATTTCAGTCTTAATGGCAAAATTTACACAACCAATCAAATCGTGCGCGATACCCTGCGCGGATTAGTGTCTGATAGTATTCGAGTCTATAATGTCATCATCAATAAACCACTCGTGCTCAAGTCTTCCATCGTGGAGTGTCAGATTTTCTATGACTGGAGAGGCAAGAAATACACACAGAATGGCACCTATAGAGATACCGTTTGGCAAAAATATACCGACACAGTGCATGAAATAATCCTTGTCCTCAAAGGTATGGACTTGAGCGTTACCTTTAAAGAGGGGGTATTTGTATCCAACTGCACGAGCTGCACATCGTTTCAGTGGTATGTATGCTTGCCTGATGGTCGAAGAAGTCCTATTCACAATGCTACTTCGCGCAGCTTAAAGACCAATACAGAAGGAGAATATGCTGTAGATGTAGAGGGTATCGAAGGCTGCAAAGGATCTTCAGCATGTGTCAATAAGCTTACGGCGTTATCTATAGTTTCTGCTCAGAATATAAAGATTCTGGTTTATCCGAATCCGTTTAAAAATAGACTCTATGTGACATTGGATAAACTATACAAAGAAATAGAAGTGTCGCTATTGGATATGAGCGGCAAGCGCGTATTTGCGAAAAAAGTAGCGCGCGCTCGAGAGTTCGAGCTGGAACTCGAATCCTATGCCGCGGGCAATTACATGCTCGTATTTGAAAATAGTGATGAAGGTGTTCGAGGAAGTATTAAGATAACCAAGGAATAATACCGTATGTATTTCTGTAATAGTCCAATTTCACTTCGCTACATTGTTCTATACATAAATATCGACGGTATTTCCAACTGTAACTATACAAAATAAATTCGACTATATTGCATTTAACATTGGTATAATGTCATCCAAATCATCAAAGCATGAGAGAAATACATATTCTATTTCTCTCATGCTTTTCTAAAAAAGAAATTAAGTATGAAAAAAGTAATTTTAATAAGTATCTTATTTTTATCCATGCATCTGTCGGCGCAGAAGACGGATCGTTTCGGATTCCTTATGGAAAGTCAGATTATGCGGGTGACCAGTAGTTTAAATTTCAAACGACTGGGGCTAAATGGCACGCTGGGTCTTGATTATAAAATTGCGAATAGATTATATGTGGGAGGCTACTTCACTAGAATGTTGGATATCTCCCAAAATGAAAATCCCTATTATCTCATTCAAGGAAAAGTCGTAGATGTATCTAGTACAGTGTTTGTGAATTTTGGGACCTATGTCGGCTATAAACTCTATTCTGAAGATAAATTCTCCATCATCCCTGAACTTAGATTAGGCTATGGGAATTTTAGAGCTAAAACGGTGTACTATGTCATAAATAATGCTGAGAATAATGAGGTCAAATTGAGTATGCTCACTGTGGCACCTCGACTATTGGCCTCTTATCAACTAGCTAAGCCGATCAGCGCAGGAATTTCTGCGGGGTATTTACTACCTATATACACGGAAGCTGCGCAGCTTCGGGAGTATGATTTGCAGAATATCAATATCGGAGTATTTCTAAAGCTTCACCTTTAGTAGTGATAAATTTACCTCCTATTCTCCACTTCGCTATACTGGTAGAGATTGCCTTTATTCCATACGGTCATCGTATTGGGTGTTAAATCCCAATAGACGACGCACTGGTTTTGCATATGCCATTCTCCTTGGACGACACCTTTAGATATCTGTACTTTGACTCCTTTATAGACTCCCCATAAAACCCGATACATGTCTTCGTATACGAGTAGGTCATCCCAGAGGTCGTATTTCGCGGGAGTATAATTTTCTAGCTGCCAGGCCTTACCATTGGTAAATAAATAAAAATTGCCAGCATTATCAGTATAAGCCAGCATATTTCTTTTTTGTAACCTAGTTTTGGGAGCGGTGGAAAGAAGTGTATGTGTCTTGCCATTATGGTAGAGACTCCACTCATCTACATTATTTTGATAGGTCAGAAAATCATTGGAAACCTCGTAGCGGTCTATATGGTAGCTTTCTAATTGTATCTTGTTTCCTCGGTCAAAGACCATAAAATTGTCAATGTTATCGTGATATCCTATTATATTTCTTCCTAACTTGTAGTTATTGGGAGTAATATTTTCTAGGTCGTAAATGGCATGATGATAAAAGACCTTAAATTTATTATCTCTTGTATGAAATGACACTATATTATCACTTACTTGAAACCGACTCGTATCCGAAAAATCCATCAAATCGTAAATGGTGTCATAGACATAAACCTTTAACCTATCATAGTTGTCAATATAAGCCAGCACACTATCGCCTAATTTAAAATCTCCTTTTGTAAAAGTCTCCACTTTTTTTGAGGTCTTTCCATTGAAAACACCTAACTGCAAACCTTGAACATAGGCCATTAAATAATTGGTCACCTTGAGTTTGTCGGGAGTTATCGGGAAAATCGTATATTTTTTATGGTCCACAACAAGTTTGAAGTTTCCATTTACATCGATATAGGTGATATAGTTGAGACTTGGATAGAATTGCAGAATGGGCAAAATTTCTTGCTTAGAAATACTGCCATTCATGTAGGTGAAAAAGAATTTTCTGTCGTCGAATATACCTGCAGTACCTTGGCAGAAAAGGTTTAGATTCGAGACTAAGGACAAAACCAAAATTAGATTTCTAGTCATAATACAAATTTAGACTTGTTTTTTCACTTTAGGTTAAAAAAAAGAGGTTCTGCCTTTTCAAGCAGAACCTCCTCTTTCTAAAAACCTAAAACAAAAACTAAATTATTGCACTAACTTAATTTGATAGTATAACGTAACTATTTGCGGTTTAGTATATGTTATTTTATTCGTTTTCGAATCATTCTGATTTGTCCTCTGTGATTTATTTCATCTTCGAGAACATGGAACCATTTGAAATAGTTGTTAGCTTTTTTATTATCCCAAAAGTCTGTTTCAATATATAACCAGCTGTCGTCCAATTTCTGAAAATCTTCTAAGGTCTTTTTTCTCACTTGAGCTAATTGGTCAATATAAAAGTCTATTGAATGCCCTCTGATATTGTTTCTTCCGAGCTCTCCTAGTTGCAAAGCAGGTTCCCAGCACTCCATTTCTGCTTCAAGTAGTGCTCGATTCTCAATCGTTTCTTTCTGAATATCAAATTCGACAGAAGCAATATGCAATAATAACATGCCTATAGAATTTGCTTTTTCGTCAATTAGAAAATCTAAATCAGAAATGGATAAATCTTTAACAGCATCGAAGGTTGTGATCCGTGCATAATTTAGCATGGAAATCAAATGACCTAATTGACTGGGATAGCCATCAATTTCTTTGACTTTAAATAGTTGGTCTAGCTCTAAAAGCTCTGGAGAGTACATTTTAGTTTATTCTTCTTTCCCTATTTTGCTATTTTTTCTACCATAAAGGAAATAAATAACTAACCCAATAGCTAACCATACAAAGAGTCTCAGCCAATTGCCAAGGCCAGAACCAGACATCATAAGACCACAAACAATAATTCCCAAAATAGGTACAAATGGCATAAATGGTGTCTTGAATCCTCTTGGCAATTCAGGATTAGTTTTTCTTAATACCAAAACACCTATACATACTAAGATAAATGCAAACAAAGTGCCAATACTTGTCATCTCGCCAACTATATCTATTGGAACAAAAGCTGCGAAAAAGCCAACGAGTAATAATATAGCTAAATTAGCTTTGTAAGGGGTCTTAAATTTTGGATGAACATCAGAAAATAGTTTTGGCAATAAACCATCCTTACCCATAGAATAAAAAACTCTTGATTGTCCCATCAACATAACTAAAATTACTGAACTAAATCCTGCAAGAATAGCGACAGTAACGGCTTTCGCTAACCAACCAAATCCAGTCATATATTTTTGAATGGCGAAGGCAATAGACGCCTCTTTACCATTGGTTCTAAAATCATCTACATTGGCCACTCCAGTTAGTACATGAGCAAATAGAACATATAATACTGTGCATATAAGCAAGGACCCTAATATTCCTATAGGCATCGTCTTAGACGGATTTTTAGCTTCTTGAGCAGCAGTGGATACAGCATCAAAACCAATGAAGGCAAAGAATACAACATTGGCAGCTGAAATAATTCCCCAAAAACCACCAAAATCACTTTTGTCACCGTGGGTATTTATATAAGTGGTGGCGTCGGGAATATAAGGTGTATGATTCGCTGGATTCATAAAGCCCCATCCTATACCAATAATTAAAATTACGATGGCTACTTTCGCTATGACAATTATACCATTGATAAATGCCGATTCTTCTGTTCCCTTTATTAAAACAAGAGAAAGTAAACTTACAATCAAGAAAGCAGGAATATTCATTATGCCATGATGAGTGACCATGTGCTGACTTATTGCTGGTGTTAATCCCGTAGCTATGTCTTTTGGTAAAATCAAAGAACCATTTCCTTGTAAATTCACTACCATCTCTTTGGTTAAGACATTTTCTAACTGACTAATATCCATACCAGGGATATACTTTAAAATATTGATACTCTCCATGGGTGAATGGCACCACTCGTAAGGTATGGGATTCATTGCCATAACATGTACGAGAAAATTATTAAAATATTCACTCCATGCAATACCTACAGTGGCAGCGCCTACTGCATATTCTAAAACCAAATCCCAGCCAATAATCCAAGCTAATAATTCACCCATAGTAGCGTAAGTATATGTATAAGCACTACCAGCAATAGGAATAGAACTAGATAATTCTGCATAACAAAGACCTGCAAAGGCACAACCTATAGCTGCCAGAATAAAAGCGAGAGAAACGGACGGGCCAGCATGTTCTGCAGCTGCTCTAGCGGTATTGACGAATAAGCCTGCTCCAATTATGGCACCTATGCCGAGCATAACCAATGATGGTGCTGTCAAGGTTCTTTTGAGGGTATCATGTCCTTCTGATTTGGCTTGTTCTATCAGTTCTCCGATAGGTTTGACTCTTGAAAATAATCGCTTCATTTAGTTGGCTTGTTTTAGGTTGGATAAATAACTATTCAAATCTTTTTTAATCTCTGGTGCTAGAATGTAAAGCCCCAAAATATTTGGGAAAGCCATGGCGAGAATCATCATGTCTGAAAACTCCATTACATTGGCTAGACTCGCACTACTGCCTACCACTACGAAAGACAAATATATAAGGTTGTAAGTCATTTTCATTTTTTTTGTTTCGCCAAACAAAAATGTCCAGGCTTTCAATCCATAATAGGACCATGAGATCATGGTAGAATATGCAAAAAATAGAATGGAAATGGTCAAAACGTATTTGAACCAAGGTAGCACTGAGGAAAAAGCAGCAGAGGTCAATTGAGAGCCCGTCAAAGAAGAATCCGCCGTATCAAAACCAGTAAAAATAATAATCAAGGCCGTCATGGTACAAATGACGACAGTATCAATAAATGGCTCTAATAAACTGACGATTCCTTCGGTTAAGGGTTGATCCGTTTTCACTGCAGAGTGGGCTATGGCCGCCGAACCTACCCCTGCCTCATTGGAAAATGCTGCACGCTGAAATCCTACGGCTATAGCTCCTGCCGCACCCCCAAAAATTGCTTTTATGTTAAACGCACCTGTTAGTATTTTAAGAATAGCTTCATCTAGTTGAAAAATATTTTTTCCTATGATAATGAGTCCGAAAATCAGATAGATAGCGACCATGAGAGGAACTAATTTATCTGTGACATTGGCGATTTTTTTGATACCACCTATAATGACCACTCCTACGAAAATGGCCAATAAAACGCCGAAGGCAAAGCCATTATTAGCAAACTGAGGGAAGACATTTGCTATCTGCGCGTAACATTGATTGGATTGAAACATATTGCCCCCTCCAATAGACCCGCCTACACACAAGATGGCAAATAAAATAGCCAAAATTTTTCCTAACTTGGCTTTATTATGTTTGGCTAAACCAAGTGATAAATAATACATAGGCCCTCCAGATACTTCACCTTTAGAATCTATATGACGATATTTTACACCGAGCGTGCATTCCACAAACTTAGAGGTCATCCCGAGAAGACCGGCCATAATCATCCAGAAGGTAGCTCCTGCCCCACCCAAACTTATGGCTACTGCCACTCCGGAGATATTTCCTAAGCCAACTGTGCCAGAAAGAGCCGTTACCAAGGCTTGAAAATGAGAGACTTCACCTTTAGCGCCTTTTTTATCATATAGCCCCCTTGTGATATCAATAGCATGTTTGAATAATCGAATATTTATAAATCGAAAGTATACGGTAAAAAATATGGCGCCAATGATTAACCATAAAACTACAATTTTGATATCAAACCCAAAACTAGCGAATGGCTTGTAGAAGATCACGCAACTCAGCGCTTCTACTATTGGCTGCACTGCACGGTCTATATTTTCTTCTACACTATTTGATGCTGATGCAGCACAAGGAGCTAAGAGAAGCGATATTAAAATTTGATAGGGCCATTTCACGCAGTCGCTGGTTTAGTTTAAAATATTGATTAAAACAAATATAGTGTCCTAATTTAAAATTTAAATTTATTTTTTTTAAACCAAGGGTAATTGATTTATTTAATAAGTTTGCAATTATAAATTATTCAATATGACGATTCAGAAGCTGTTTATTATAATTGCAATCCTATCCACAGTGATTTCATATTACAGAAAACATAAAAACACGAGTGATGGATTTCTCTTGAATTTCTGTCAATACTTCTTGGGTTTACTCTTTATTTTTTCAGGTTTTGTCAAGGCTATAGACCCACTAGGCACATCTTATAAAATGCATGATTATTTTGAGAGTTTCGCTCGGGATGGTATGCCAGCTTTATGGGAGCAGATGGGTCAGTTCAGTGTGCCTATTGCCATTATTATGATTGTAGCTGAAATTGTATTAGGCTTTGCGATTATCATTGGCTGTAGAATGCGTTTGGCAGCTATAGGGCTCTTATTCATCAATATATTTTTCTTATATTTAACGGGCTATTCTTATCTATCTGGCTACTGTTTGACCAAGCAAGCTATCTTGGTTCCAGCGATTTTACTTTCGATTTTGTTCTTGACAGCGTTTGTAAAAAATAATAAGAAAAGATGGCAAGGTTTGACTTTAATGACTCTATTGGTGCTGATGTATTTCCTCTACTGTAAAATGGGTAGTGCCTGCGCTACCTGTGCATTTGAAAAAACGAAAATGAAGGTGACAGACTGCGGTTGCTTCGGCGATTTTATGAAATTGAAGCCTTGGGAGACATTTTATAAGGACATTTTTTTAACCATAATGACGCTCTATGTAGTGGCTTTTTCACATAAATTGACCCATTGGTTAGAGGCTAAAAAAGCTTGTTTATTGACCTATGTTGTGCTTGGTTTATCTATCTTTTTCTGCTTGTATAGTACTTATTGGGGTGAGCCAGTGGTTGATTTCAGACACTATGCTGTAGGCAATGATATCAATGAAAAAATGAAAGAAATTAGACCTAGAAAAGCGGACTTCATATTTATCTACAAAAATAATGCATCGGGCGAACAGAAAGAGTTTGGCATGAATAATCTTCCGACGGATACAACTTGGTCGTTTGTCGATAGAAAAGAAACCGTCATAGACGAAGGAGAGCCAGCACCTATCAATAATCTGCGATTTGAAGATTTGGAGCACAACGATGTGACCTATAGCATACTCAATGAAGAAGCAGAATCTTATTGGGTCGTTTGTTACGATGTCAATAAAACCAATATGACTGCTTTTGATGAAAAAATTATTCCATTTGCGAAAGAAATGCGCAAGAAAGGAGTAAATGTATATTGTATGGTGGGCACGTCCACACCAGAATTTGATAAAAAAGCGGGAGAACATATGGATATGGTCAGAGCCGATGGCACGCCTTTGAAAACGATGATACGCTCCAACCCTGGACTCATTAAGGTAAAGAAGGGAATTGTGCTGGAGAAAAAGCATTATAGAAGTTTATAGTATAAAGTGAAAAGTAGAAAGTTCAAAGTGAAAAGATAAAAGTGTAAAGTTGAAAGGGGGTGGTGAAGAGATTTGAAGATTTGATAGCATGGCAAAAAGCAAGATTGCTTTCTGTGGCTATCTACAAAGCTTTTGAAGATAGTAAAGATTATGGGTTTAAAGATCAAATTCAAAGGTCTTCTGTATCTGTGATGAATAATATTGCAGAGGGATTTGAGAGAAAGACTAAAAAGGAGTTTTCTTATTTTCTCAGTATTGCTAAAGGGTCATGCGGCGAAGTACGATCTATGTTAGTATTGTCTAAAGACCTTAAAAAATTGTCGACTGAGACTGCTGATAGCTTGTTACAGCAGGCTGAAGAAATTTCAAAAATTATAGCGGGATTAATGAATAGCATAAAGTAGAAAGGTAAAAGTAGAAAGGTAAAAGTGGAAAAGGTTCCAATAAATTAGATGCGAATGACAAGAATTATAATTGATAAATCAGATGTGACGTGGACAACTTTAAACTTTTCACTTTCAACTTTTAACTAACGTATGGGTACTTATAGAGATTACACTGAGACAGAAGAAAAATTCAACTACGGTCTGCATTTTATAGGCTTGCTATTTTATTTAATAGCTTGTCCTTACTTGGTATATAAAGCAGCTATAAAACCGGAACATGTTAGTATTTCGGGATTGGTCATCTATTCCATTGGACTTATTGCGGTTTTTTCAACTTCGTCTCTTTATCATTATACTAAGGATAGAGAACTCAAAACCAAGTTTAGAACCCTAGATCATATGGCTATATTTTTGCTCATAGGAGGCACATATACTCCTGTGGTCAATGCTTATATAGCTAATCCGCTAGGGACTATTTTTCTTATTATTCTATGGTCTATATTGATAGCAGGAATCGTGATGAAATTTTTCTTTATGGGAAGGTTTAAAACCTTTTCGATCGTGCTTTATGTTTTTCTAGGCTGTATGGTCTTGTTTATCATTAAACCTATATTAGATAATATGCCTCATCATGTATTTACATATATTTTATTAGGTGGGATTACTTATCTAGGTGGGGTTATTTTTTATGTAAACAAAAAGCGCGAATACATGCATACGCTGTGGCATATTTTTGTTTTGGCTGCTAGTATATTGCATTTTATTGCCATTTTTAAAATAGCTGCTTGATTTAATTTCTCACAGACCTGTCCGTCAAAGTTGGAAAATACGGAATTGAACAGTACCTTGGCTTACTTTGCGTGAATCTTGGTGGTCGGAGCACAAAGTATCTCAAAGTATGGCACAAAGTTTCACGAAGTTTTTTATGCTAGTACGCTTCCTTACCACAAAACTATGTGCAGATTCCTGCATTCTGACGCTTAGGTCAGCACAGGTTCGCAGGATGACGAGGTCTCTGACCATTAGCGTCCGCCTCTGGCGGATGAAGCGCAGCCCTGTTTGTCAACAGACAAGCCTGTCTGCCGATCAGGCAGGGGAATTCAGGAATCTATTTTATTAGTGGTAAATATGCGCATTAGCAGAAAGTTTTTTACCGCAAAGTCACAGAGATTTTTTTGTCAAGAAAATCCATCGAAAATCTCTTTTGTAGTTTATAATTTCTTACCTTCGTGTTTATGAATCAATTGGAGATGAATACAAAAATTGATACCTTAGAGAAGGAGGTTGTTTCTCTATTAGCGGACAATGCTTCTCTGATTCATTGTGAAAATTTTCTAGTTCAACTCTTCCAATCATATAATATTTTAAACTATAAACTTTCATGGTTAGATGAGCGAAAGATAGAAACTGTATGGTTGGAAAAAGATTACCAGTATAGCTTTCAATCAAAGAAGCAAGTCATCTCTTATGGAGAAAATGAAATCTTAGTTTTCTATTATCACTCTGAAAGCGATATATCCGAATGGTTTCCTTCTATCAAAGTGATCATTACCTATCTTTATTTATCTACTTCTTACCGAACAAAAAACGATAGACGCTATATGCGCCAAGATTTAGAGTTGGCGGCTAAAATGCAACAGATGCTCGTGCCAAAAAATCTTTATTGCAATAAATCCTTTTGTGCTTCGGGACTATATATTCCTAACTATAAAGTAGGAGGGGACTTTTACGATGTCATTCCTATCAATGATTATAAAATTGGTTTTTGTATCGGAGATATTTCGGGCAAGGGAATCAACGCTGCTATCATCATGGCTCATTTTATTGGATTTATTCGCTCTACGTTGATGCGTGATTTGAAGCTAGAAGAAACCATTGCTCTCATCAATTCTAAAATGTATGAACTTACAGACGGCGAAAAATTTATCACCTTGTTTCTCGGAGTTTATAACACAGAAGACCAACGTCTAGTCTATATCAATTCGGGTCATGTGGCCATCCCTATCTATGATGCAGAGTCCACTCAGTGGTTAGAAACGGGCACGACTATTCTGGGTATGTTTAGGGAACTTCCTTTTATAGAATTAGGGAAAGTCAAAATTGAAACGAAGAAACAAATTCTACTCTATACGGATGGTCTTCAGAATCTGACTATTGACCATATTCCCTTCCTTTCTAATCATGAACTCGACTATATTCTCCACCACGACTGCCTAGGAAAAACCACCCACGAAATAACCGACTATTTCCGTGAGAAAGTCAAGGGCATCAATGTGGCAGAAGATTTGAAGGATGATATTAGTATCTTGGCAGTGGAGGTGGGGTGACCTAACTTTAAAATAACTGATATTATACAATATTAAAAAAACATCGTAGCTTATACTAAAATAAACACGTTGATGAAAAAATAAATAAAAGAGATATCAAATGATGCGAAGTATTATGCTTCATACACTCGAAAATTTGAGGGCATTTGTGCAGACAAGTTAATTTCTGAAAATTAAATATAATCTATAATGCTATCTTCTCTCCTTTCCTAAAAATTTCTTTTTGAAAAATTTATTATTATTGGAGGCTAAGGCAATAGAATTGTATAACTATAACGCAGTATACTTACAGTTTTTTTTGGAAAAAAGAAATTAAAAGTAAGGACTATATATACACTGAAAGTCAGTACTTTTGTCTGTTTTAAAAATGTAACCTAACGATAGCTCAAAAGTATTAGGTCTACCGCCTGACCCATTGCTCAATCCATTAACTACATAATCATAGGATAAACCAATTCTAAAGTTATTATATTCAATCCCAGCTTGTGGAATGAAGGCTTGAATTTTAGTCTCATTTGTTCGGAACCAAGATCCTACAAATAAGGTGCCTGAGGGTCTATCTTTTTCATCCCACATGAAATGAAAGCCGACTGAAGTGCCAAAATTAATTTGAGTTGATTTGGACTGGTATGAAGCTAGAAGTCCTGGTATAATTCGAAACTCATCTCTAATGCTAAATGAACCTCCCGTATGAAATGTAAAACGCATAGGCAAGGCATACGCACTCACTGTATTATTTACCACTTGGTCCCTAGGAGCTAAAATGTGGTGAACCGCTGCGCCATAGAATAAAGAACTTTTCTCACTAGGAAAAACATATGTAGCGACAGCACCAGTGTTGAGGTCTAAATTACTATAGCTATCAAGTAAGCTAGGTTCTACAGAGATTATGCTGGAACGAATTTTTGATTGGTCAAAATAAACCTGCCTATACCATCCTTGAATACCAAGAGATATTTCAAAAAAATTTAATCGTATTTTATATCCAAACGACATTCCTCCTTCCAATGTATTAAAAATTTTATTATTGGTTTGGTCATTGAGTAATATAAATCCTACTGCAATATTCTTATCTGGAACTGAAAACTCTGCAGAAGCACTTGGCGTTTGATAAAGAAAGGTATTAGTTTGAATATTATTCCATTGCGAACGATAATTAGCAAATAGTCTTGCACTGCCATTAAAAACACCTGTCATTGCTGGATTGGTAGTTAAAGGGGAGGCATAGTGCTGGGAATAAACTAGGTCTTGTGAAGACAATGGAGAGTATCTAACACAAATTATAAAGTAAAAAATATATATTATCCCTCTCATTTCTATCTAATTAAGGTAGTGGCTCCTGTTTTAAATGATTTTTTACCTTTTACTAAATATTCGATCTGATAGACGTAGGAACCTTGAGGCTGATCATCTCCTTTAAATTTGCCATCCCAACGAGGGTTTTGGTCATTTGACTCAAAAACTATTTGCCCCCAGCGGTTATATATTCTAAAGCTAGTTATTACAATATAACCATCTTTAGTAACATCGAGCAAATCATTCGTCCCATCTGAATTAGGTGAAAAAACCTCTGGCACATCTATTGTCGAAGAAAGATCAACTACTTGCCTAGCTATGGATACACATTGGTTGTGATCCGTTACTGTAACTTCAAAAATGGTAGTATTAGTAATTGTGTGCTCAATAAGCGATGAGGTACTACTTGTTAGATTCCATTTATACTCAATACCTCCTGAAGCTTTTACATCGACGGTTGTTCCTTCTCGAACCAATGTATCTGGAGTAACGACAATTCGAGCGATCGGTAAAGGATATATCTTGACTACTGCCGTCTGAAAAATACTATCACAGAATGGAAATGCCTTCTTAGACTGATTAATCTTAAATGACGTATCTTTTTTATATAACTCTCCACGATAGATGGTTTTGACACAAGCCTTGATAGAATCATCCGTCACGAGTAAACCCTTGTGTATAGTTAGTTTTTTATAAAGATAAATACTATCACAACCTTTTTCTGAGAATATGGTATCTCTTAGTATTGTTGAGTTTACATAGGTATTCCCCCTGAATGTGTAAGAATCGCAAGCGTCTGTGTCAGATAAAATAGTGTATGGAGAAATCACCGTCAAGTATAAGGAGACAAAGCTATCACAACCAACCGCATTTATTAGTGTATCACGATATATGCCAGATAGATTGCGGGAAATTCCATTGAATATGATGGGATTATATTTGCATATTGATAAAAAACTATCCTTTTTAGTCGTGTCATTGACAGTTAAATGAAGGTAGATAAAACTATCGCAACCAGCC
>JAJTHM010000124.1 GCA_021297855.1 Sphingobacteriales bacterium
CTTTACAGCTTTGTTCTGTCGGAAACTCCTTCATAAATGATAATAGGTTCATATAAAATTCTTTAATTTTACACAAACATACTCCTACAACATGACATAAAATGTCGCTCTTTGTGGTATTTTTGCGGAGTCTCATAAAAATTAAAGATTTTTTTCCAGAATTACCAGTAAATTTTGAAACTGAATTTATTGACCAAGAGACAACTTATGAACTTTTACTTCGTATTTTGAAATTAATTAAAAAATTAGGGTTTAATAGAATATTAGTTGTTTTTGACAGAGTAGATGAAGATTCTAGATTTTCAAATGATGCAGAACAAATATCTGAATTCATTGTAAAAATTCTAACTGACAATAAATTATTATTAGAAGAAGATTTACAAATTGTATTTTCAACTTGGGTGACTCCATTTAATTTCATAAAAGACCAAGTACGAACACAAAAACATTATTGTCCAACGTTACGCTGGACATTTGAAGATTTAACTAATGCACTTAATAAAAGATTATCTGCATACTCAAATGATTCTATTAATGATTATAAATTAATATTTGATTCGTCTGTAAGTGAAACCGAGATAAATGAACTTTTTGCAATTGCAAATAACAATCCAAGAGATTTGTGGCATATTTATAATCACTTGTTTACGGCTCAATTTGAATTAAACAAAGATTCAAATAAAATTGAAAAAGAAGCAATACCAAAAGCATTATACGAATTTGTTACAAAATTTAATTATTATGAATACTATCCAAGAAAATCAAATGCAAGAGCAAATTCAATGGATATATATTCATACGCAAAGTACTTACTAAAACTAGACAACGAAGTATTTACTAAAAATCAGTTAAACGAAAAAGGAAATATTGGAAGTTCATTAAATAATTATGTAGTAGGTATGGAGCGTATTGGTTTAATTGGACTCGAAAACAAGCAAGGAGGAGTAGCATATTTTAAAATAAAAGACCCTAAAATAATTTATGCTTTGAAGTACGGATTTGAGATAAGAAGAGATTAAAAAGCACAGCAGGCAACAGCTAAGGTTTCGTTGGGTGCGAAGCACCAGCAATGAAACAGCCCCCGAGCACGAAGTTGTGCCATAAAAGTTTGGCAGAGTTAAGTCTCCATAGTCAACGAGCATAGTCCTGTAACATAAGTCTACGAAAGCCCCATAAAGACTATTACTTAAGCTAGCCCTAATATTTACCCAATCTTTTTTCCATTTTAACCTATTTTTACGCAACTATAAACTTTTTATTTATGAAAAAAAATAACATCTGCACACTACTCTTCGTCATCATCGCATTTCATCTCTCGGCGCAAAACGCTTATAATGGAATTAGAACCTCTAAAAGAGCGGGCATTCTAGGTGCAACGATCAATCCTGCTGAATTGGCTAATATATCACAGAAGGTGGACGTTCATTTTGTGGGGTTTGACTTGAATCTGGCTAATAACGTGGTGAATCTGACACCGTCTTCATTTGGAAATTTAGACAGTTTCGTCGATCGCTATTTAAATCAAGTAAGTCCTGAAGGGTTTACTTTTCGAGTCAATTTGGACGTCATGGGACCAGGTGGCGCTTATGCTATCAATGATAAGATGACTGCGGGTTTATTCACCAGAGCTCGATTGCAAATGGCTATGAATAACCTAGATATCGTGACGGCTAGAGCCTTGGCGAGGTCTGAAACGATAGAAAACGCTACGCTCCCATATACCACCCCTACCATCAATAATATGAGTATGAATCTAGTCGGCTGGACAGAGATTGGCGGCTCATTTGCTATGAACTTATATGATTCCAAAGAACACAGTTTTTCTGGCGGTGCTAGTATCAAAGCACTCTTTCTGGGAGGCTATGCCAATGCGTTCTTGACTAATTTTCAAGCGACCATCGATACCACAGTAGGTGGAAATGTGAGAATCTCCAATGGCTCAGGGGAGATAGGGATGGAACACACAGGCTCTAATGACCCTTTGGAAGATATCGGCTCTAATTTTATGGGAAGCCCTAAGGGAATAGGTTTTGACCTCGGTGCGACTTATCAATACAAGGATAAAAAAACAGGGGAATATATTCTGAAACTAGGTGCGTCTATCGTGGACATAGGCTCTATGAGTGCAAGTATGAATGCGAAGAATAGTCGAAGTTTTAGAATAAATCCTATTACTAATTTCGACCCTAAGACCATTCAAGGTGATAATATGGATGAAATCATCAACAATATTAAAACCTCCGGTATAGCTACAGAAGTGCCTATAGACAGCACCCAGACGATTAATTTGCCTACAGCTTTTAATTTAACCGCAGACTGGAATATTTGGAAATCGTTTTATCTTACAGCACATCTACAGCGACCAATGACCAAAAAGGACAATCCTAGAAGTCTTATAGCTCCCGATTTCATTAGTTTCACTCCTAGAGTTTCCTTTAAACTATTCGAGGCCTATATGCCGCTTAGTTTTTCTAGCCTTCAGGGAACTACTCTTGGGTTAGGTGTTAGATTAGGTCCGGTTTATATCGGATCAGGAAGTTTATTATCCGCCGTATTCTCTGAAAATAAAGCTGCAGATTTTCATTTTGGCTTCAGAGCTGGATTTGGAAATAGAAAGAAAAAAAATAGTGCAGAATCCGCAGCTTCTCCTGCCAAGTCAGAACCTGCAACTAAAGCCAACAACTAATATTTATTCCACTATTAAATTTTTAGAATGTCACAAATAATTAGCATATTCGTATGAATATTGGCTGTCTAACATGTGCCTCCAATAAGAACTCGTTAAAATTACGACTGAAAAGCGCAGAAAATTTTAGTCGAAGAATGAGACAATTAAAATTTTCCGCTTTGAGGGGAAGTTCCGATAGCAATTGGCATTTAGAGTTTGTTTGGAGTCCCGAAACTTCGGGAACTTTTTTTGTTACTTTTTTGGGTCAAGCCAAAAAAGTAAAGAAGTTCAAAACACATACTATATATAGCTTTACGAATAATTTCATATATTCTATAAATTTTTAAATTAATCCAAATGAAACATATCTTTTGGTTAGCCATAGTTTTAATTTTAGGATGCCAAACTACCGCGAAACCTGATCCATTAACGAATAAAAAATTCAATGAATTCTTAGATAAGAAATTCGATGAAATGCTCCAACGCAATCCAGAATTTGCGGCTTCACTCGGTCTCAAATATAAATATGGACAATGGACGGATCGCAGTTTAGAGCACAGTCGTCGCGAATTGAAAATCAAGAAAGATGTTCTAGACACTTTATTGCAATTTGATAAATCGAAACTAGACAGTCAGAGTTTACTGAGCCTCAGACTGTATCAAGAAGACATAAAAAATGCTGAAGATGCACAAAAATGGGAGGGATATTCTTATGAACTAAATCAAATGGGTGGTGTGGTGACAGACATGCCCGCCTTTCTGGTGAATGTACATACGGTAGATAGCCTAATGGATATCGAGGACTATATTCTGCGCCTTCGAAATTTCAAATATCCATTTGAACAAACGATAGAAAATATGAAATACAGTCAATCCATTGGAGTGACGCCGCCAGCATTTACATTTCCTATAGTCAAAGAGTCGATAGATCAAATGATAAAATCATTTTCAAATCCAAATGATAATGAACTCATCAATGATTTCACTTCCAAGCTTTCAAAAATTCATGTTTCTGATTCAAAGAAAGATAGTCTAAGACAAGCTGCGCAACTTGCTATTAAAGAATCTGTCCTGCCAGCTTATAGGAATTTGTCTAAATTTTGGGATGAGTATGCCACAACAGCCAAATCAAGTCATGGGGTGTGGGCATTGCCAAAAGGTAAAGAATATTATCAGTATTGCTTGAAAGCAAATACAACCACTAATATGACTCCAGACGAGGTTTATAAAATGGGCCTAGAGGAAGTAGCTCGAATTCAAGATGAAATGCGAGTCATAATGAAGCAGGTTAAATATAAGAATGACTCATTACAAGACTTCTTCAATTTCGTCCGGACGGACAAACAGTTTCAATATAGTCCTGATGACGCAGGTAAAAAGGCATTGTTAGCTGATGCTACACATTATTTTGAAGAAACAAATAAGAAGATCCCAGAGCTCTTTAATATCAAGCCAAAAGCCCCTTGTGTGGTCATGGCAGTTGAAAAATTTCGCGAAAAATCAGTAGGAGGTGCATTCTACGAAAATCCTACCCTCGATGGAAAAAGACCAGGCCGCTACTATGTCAATTTGTTCAACATGGGTGATAATCCGAAGTATCAGTTAGAGGCCTTAACTGCTCACGAGGCCATTCCAGGCCATCATATGCAGATCGCCATAGCCCAAGAATTGACGGGTATTCCCAACTTTAGAAAACATGGTGGCAATACAGCCTATATTGAAGGTTGGGCATTATACACGGAAAAGCTAAATAAAGAATTGGGCTTCTATACCGACCCATATTCTGATTTCGGTCGCCTCAGTATGGAAATATTTAGAGCCGCTCGCTTGGTTGTAGATGTTGGTATTCATAACAAACAATGGACCAAGGAACAAGCCATAGATTATTTTATGAAAAATACTGCCAATGCAGAAGGTGATATTTACAAAGAAATTGAGCGGTATTTTCTCTGGCCAGGACAAGCTACAGGCTATAAAATAGGTATGAATAAAATTATAGAACTAAGAGAGCAATATAAGAAAAAACAGGGTGCCAACTATGATATACGAAAGTTTCACGATATTGTGCTTATGAATGGCTCCGTGCCTTTGAATGTATTGGAGGAATTGGTATTTAAAAATTAAATCAAATATTAATATAAAAAAATTAATCAGTAAAAATGGAAAATCAAAAAACAAATGTTCAAATTGAAGTAAAGAAAAACGGGCCATTGCGTGTCATTGCTGAAAAAATGGAG
This sequence comes from Sphingobacteriales bacterium, assembly GCA_021297855.1. GTDB lineage: Bacteria > Bacteroidota > Bacteroidia > Chitinophagales > JADJOU01 > CHPMRC01. The sequence continues at coordinate 4,906 of JAJTHM010000124.1, forward strand.
ATTGATGTACAAGGAGAAAAAATTATGAAAGAATCGGCTGTATCTTTTTGTCGCTGTGGTAAATCACAAAAGCAACCATTTTGCGATGGAAGCCATAAAGAGGCAGAGCCGTTCGAGTAAATTTGAATGATAAAATATACTAGCTAGAAATGCTTAACTTAGAACAAAATATCCCGTCGAAACCAGAAAAAAAATTAGTTTTATTGAGTTTTGGATATCTTTGAAAAGCGTTAAGTTTAAATATTTAACCTTTCATTAGCGGTTTAGAAGGTTTTTGCTAAGTCATATATCACAACATAATTGCTTCTCATGATTTGGATATACAAGAATGAATTTAAGCATTTATGAGAATATACATTTTAATTTTTCCTATAAATTATAATTCTTAGATTTACCGGTATAGTTGAATTCACATTAAAATTTTTATTCGTCTGTGTGAAAATGTCCGAATAAAAATTTTAATGTACATTTGTCATTGCTAAAAATGACTAACCTTGCTTTGAATCAACTGATTTGACCGTAGGATAAAAAAATATTTCCCAATTTACTAGTAGATTGGGAGGCACTAATAATTAACTTTATGTACACACAACGTCGTTATGGCTTTTGGATGACTTTCAATTGGAGCAAAGAGCCCTTTATCATTGGGATTGTTTATTCTTTTGCATTGACAGTTATTTATGAATTTGTATATCACAAACTCGGCTTTGATTTTTCTTTTGATTGGCAGCCTATCAGTGTTTTAGGTATTGCAGTTGCATTTTATCTAGGGTTTAAAAATAATGCAAGCTATGACCGCACCTGGGAAGCACGAAAGTTATGGGGAAGTATAGTAAATAATTCTCGCACGTTTGGTGCAGCTGTATGTAGTTTTATACAGGGCGAAAATAGTCATGCAATAAAAAAGGAATTAATATATAGACATATAGCATGGTTGACGGCTTTGCGATTCCAGCTGAGATTAGAACAAGAGTGGGAGCATACAGAATATCGAGTTAAGGGGAAGTATAACCCCAATATCAGTGAATTATATTTTCATGATTTAGAGGAAGAGGTGAAAAATGTATTGTGCGAAGAAGAATTTGAATTGTACCGAGGGAAAGCTAATATGGCAGCACAAATACTGCATAAACAATCGACTAGACTTCAAGAACTTTTAAATCTAGGATATTTTGAAGACTTCCGCCACATGGAGTTTCACAAACTCATAGCTGAATTTTATAGTGATCAAGGAGGAAATGAACGGATTAAAAATTTCCCTTTCCCTAGGCAGTATTCCTCTGTAGCCTTTTGGATGACCGTTATTTTTTCTATTCTAGCGCCGTTTGGTTTGTTAAATATTTTTCATAATTTAGAAAGTCATACCGTATGGCTAACAGTGCCTTTTTCGGGTCTCCTAATTTGGGTTTTCTTTCTTATGGAAATGATTGGAGATTTTTCTGAAAATCCATTTGAAGGTACATACAATGACGTACCGATAACTTCTATAGCTCGCAATATAGAGATTGATCTAAGAGAAATGATGGGCGAGGCGGATATTCCTAAACCATTGGTCGCAGAAAATGGTTTTTTAATGTAGTCAATAATTTAGTGGTATAAAATTTCGATGTGAATACCAAAGCTGTTTTTCGCCAAAAATTCCTTGAAGTTCGTTCGAACATTTCTATAGCAGAAAAGAAAGCTATGGATTCTGTTTTGAACGATAAATTGCATGCTTTTATAGCAGAACTTAAGCCAAAAGTCGTTCATACCTACTTACCCATTGGTTCAGAGATTGACATTTACCCCTTGATTGACTTTCTTTTAAATGAAAAAATAACGCTTGTCTGCCCTAAAGCTTTGAATAAACCATTCTTACAGCACTTTATCCTAACTTCTATTCATGAAATAGAGCAGGGAAGATTCGCTACATTGTATCCAAAAGATAGTATTGAATACAAAGGAGACTATGATTTAATCATTGTTCCAGGCTTGGCTTATACTAGTGAAAAATACCGACTGGGCTATGGAGGCGGATATTACGATTATTTCTTAGCGCAACAGCCTAGCGCCATCAAACTCGGTTTATTTTACACGTGTCAAAAAGCTGACGATATTCCCATAGAAGGGCATGATATTCCATTGGACTTGATTATAACTAATTAGTTTGTATGAACGCCCATTATCGATTTGTAGGAAGGCGTCTCATCGATTTGTAGGAACGTGCCTCAAAGGCGCGTTCTTACAGAAAATGTATTTAAAATCCACCATAACATTCTAATTCTATAAATTTGCCATTCAATTTTTTAAAAATGAGAAATAAGTATTTACTTTTAGTCCTTTTATCCTGTCAGATTTTTGCTTCTTTAGCACAAGACAATCTTATCAATGCTCTTGAGAAAAACAAATCAGACAGTGCCAAGAAAAAATTTCAATTTACAACTATATATGATATTGAAAAGACGTCTGTCAAGACACAGGGCAAGTCTGGAACTTGCTGGAGTTATAGTGGAAACTCATTTCTAGAAAGTGAATACATAAAGTCAAAAGGTCAGCCAGTTGATTTGGCGGATATATTTGCTGTTCGTTGTGCATTGATAGACAAGGCAGAAACCTATGTGCGTCTGCACGGAAATCTAGGCTGGGGAGAAGGGGGTGCTTTTCACGATGTTATGAATATGTATCGCAAATATGGAGCATTGCCGCAGTCTGTTTATTCTGGTATTGAATACGATAGTAAAATCAATAATTTCGGGGAATTGATGGCTGTATTGGAGGGTTATTTAAAAGGAATAGTGAGTAATAAGAGCGGCAAAATTTCCCCACTTTGGAAAAAGAATTTCGTGACTTTGGTCGATGCCTATCTAGGTACACCGCCATCAGAATTTGAGTTTGAAGGCAAAAAATATACCCCTAAATCCTTTGCTGACAATTATTTAGGTATTAAGGCGGACGATTATGTCGAACTTTCGAGCTTTACCCATGTGCCATATTATGAGGAGTCTATATTATTAGTTCCAGACAATTGGAGCTTTGATAAAGTATGGAATGTCAAAATGAATGAATTAACGGAAACGATTGATTTTGCCTTGAAAAATGGCTATTCTGTAGCATGGGCAGCGGATGTGAGTGAAAAAGGATTTAGCTGGAAAAACGGGGTTGCCATAGTTCCGGATAGTCTTCCAGAGGACTACAGAGACGATGAGTATCAAAATAAAATGAAGAAAATTTTTGACGGACCTAAACCTGAATTGACCATTACACCTGAAATGCGTCAAAAGGCTTTTGATAATTATGAAACTACTGATGACCATGGTATGCATATTACTGGATTAGCCAAGGACCAAACGGGTAGAGAATATTACATCGTCAAAAATTCTTGGGGTGAAAAAAATGACCACAAAGGCTATATTTATGTGACCAAAGCATATTTGCTGTATAAGACCACCGCTATTTTGGTCAATAAGAATGGCATTCCTCCAGCAATCAAGTCTAAATTGATCAAGAGGTAATACCGTATATATTTATGTAATCCCGCACTTGCGGGAAACATAAATTACCGCGGTATTATACCAAAAAAGATTAGACTATCTAAAATTTATAAATAGTATAAAATGCTTATCGCCTCCTTGTCTAATGCCAATCACTATGAATTTGGCATCGAAAGGTTCAAAGGAAGGCTGAGATTTATTATTTATTTTAAAGAAGAAGAAATTGCATGCAGAAAGGAAGACATTAAAGTGTTGACTTCTTTTTTTCGATCCACAGGAATTGGTATTTTTCAAGGGAGAATTAAACTTAGGTCTGAACTAGATCATATCGCAGTTTATTTTAAAGGCGAATGTCTTGGTTCAATAGCTAAAAAAGAGTTAGAGACTGCTTTAAAAGAAATATTTATCGATTAATCGTTCAATTCTGGAATGAAATTTCTATTAAAGTTACTTATTTATACAATTTACCAACTGGAATCACTTCAGCTTGGTTATTTAGTAAGGAGATTCATCTATTTTATCTTGGCTAGGATTCTTCGCTATAGAGCGAAAGTGATTGATAAAAATTTGGCTTTTCTTTATCCTAATATTACTTCTGAAGAATCCCATTTTTATAAAAGGAAGTTCTATAATCACATGGCAGATTTAATTGTGGGAACGCTCTGGTGTTTTCGGGCTAATCCTGAAGAGCTAAAGCCTAAAGTCTTATTTAAAAACCCAGAGGTTATTAATCAGATTCTTGAAAGTGGTCAAAATGCAACTATTCTGCTTTCTCATATTGGCAACTGGGAACTCTTTTGTCAATGGGCAAGCCTTTATGAACCGAGAATCAACATCGTCATTCTATATACGCAAATAAAAAATAAAAAACTCAATAATTATATACTGAGTTTGAGACAGCGTTTCGGGGCTTATTTAGTCTCGACGAAGGCCACATTAGATCTATATCGTGCACAGAAAACAAAAAATGTCTGCTTAAATTTCTTTGCGATTGATCAAAATCCTGGCGATCCATACAATCAGCATTGGTTGAATTTTTTCGGTCAATCTGTGCCTGTGATTTCAGGAGCAGAAAAATTTGTCAAGTCACAATCACAAAAGGCCTATTTCCTCTATGTAACCAAGGGAGAATGTTATGAATTTGAGCTCATAGAGTTAATCTATGATTCGTCATTACCCTATGACCTTACAGAAAAGCAGTTCGCACTTCTCGAAAAAAATATACTTGAAAATCCAAGTCTGTGGCTGCTTTCGCATAATAGGTTTAAGTATGCAAAAACGAAATAATTAGGTTATTACTTTTCGTATCGTCCTAAAATAGGTTGACTCCAAAAAAGTGGATATGTCAACTAAAATTCATAATGAACCATATAGCATAGAAAGGTTAATTTTGCTCTAATCAAATCAAATTTATGTTTTTAAGACCATTCACTAGTTTTACTATTTTATCTTGTCTTTGTGCGAGTATAGTATCTTATGGACAGACGACTTTTGCCTTGCCTGCTCTCCCATATTCATACGCTTCCTTAGAGCCCGTTATCGACTCTCAAACTATGGCCATTCATCATAGTAAGCATCACCAGGCTTATATCACTAATTTAAATAAAGCATTGGAAAAAGATACCTTGAAGCGCAGTATAGAGGAAATTTTGAAATCTATATCTGCCTATCCTATTTCAGTTAGAAACAATGGAGGAGGGCACTATAACCATTCCTTGTTTTGGTCTATACTATCTCCTGATCTTGATACCAAACCTTCTAAAGCATTAAATGATGCCGTTATCAAGCAATTTGGAAGTCTAGATAGTTTAAAAAAACTGATCAACTCAGCAGCCCTAAAGCAGTTTGGTTCGGGCTGGGCTTGGCTTTCGGTGAGTAAAGAAAATGAGTTGTTTATTTCTTCTTCACCCAATCAAGATAATCCACTCATGGATATAGCTGAGAGGAGAGGCACTCCTATTTTGGGTATCGATATCTGGGAACATGCCTATTATCTCAAATACCAAAACAGGCGAGGAGATTATCTCTCATCTATTTGGGCTATAATCAATTGGCGGGAAGTCAGTCGAAGATATTCAGCCGTGCCTACAATAGAGAAATAATATTTCGCATTTGTAGTGACCTTGAATACCAGCTCCCTTCAGGGATTACATTATTTAAACAATTCTTTTAAGGCAGGCGCATCCGCCATTTTCAATTTCCCAGCCATAAATAAGCGTATCTCCCGTCGCTGCTGTGCTGTATCAAAATCTAATTTTTCATCATCTGATTCTGGGATGAGGGGTGCTACCTTTTTCGGTTTACCATTGCTGTCCAATGCCACAAAGGAATAGTAGGCAGAGTTACACTTGTATCTATTTTTTGTAGGGAGATTTTCAGCCCATACTTCTATTTTGACTTCCATCGAAGTTGAAAAAGCGCGTGTCACTTTGCTCATGATAGTAACGACATCTCCCATTTTGATAGGATTCTCAAAGCTTACCTGATCTACTGTGACGGTGACTACTACAGCTTCAGCATGTCTGCCTGCACTCACCGCGCTGCATATATCCATCCAGTGCAGTATTTTTCCACCTCTTAAATTATGTATCGTATTGGTATCATTTGGCAATACGATTTCCATCATTTGCGAATACGATTCTTGTGCTTTTTTACCTACTAACATAATTTAAACTTAAAATTTACAACTCAAAACTTCTAACTGATACTACTCATCATAATCTAGAATAATCTTCTTACTTCTCGGCATAGACTGGCAGGTCAAAACAAATCCTTTGGCTATATCCTTGTCAGAAAGTGCATCGCGATCTTTCATTTCAATATTTCCAGTCTTGACCATAGCTCTGCATGTACTGCAGGCTGCTACCAAACAAGAATATGGTGGATCTCCTCCTGCATTTAATGCCGCGTCTAATATCGTTTCATTATACTGACAAGTAAATTTCAACTTTTTCCCTTCATATTTGATTTCTATCTCTGCAGCCTCGCCAGGTGATAATGGAGCATCTGTGCCACTCCCAACACTTGCAGAATGCATATCTTCAGCACTTTTGGCAGTAAAATATTCTCTGTGGAATTTTTCAGGAGCTAACCCGATCAGTTGACAAGCTTTTTCTGTGGCAGAAATTATCCCAGCAGGGCCACAAACCCAAACATTGAAATTAGAGACTCCCAAAGATTTAATCCATTCAGCAAGATTGTTCTCATTCAATACATTTTCACCATTGGTATAGAGGAAATCAATCCTTAAATTGGGATATTTTGATTCTAACTCTTTCAATTCATTATAGAACATGGTCTCTTCTTGGGATAATGTACTATACTTCAGATACACAGGGGCCGTTGTATTGCTCAACAATTCATAAAGCATAGATAAGATAGGCGTAATACCACTGCCGCCTGCGATAAACACATATTGTTTTTCGCTTGAAATATCACCTAGAAGGAAGCTTCCCTCTGGAGTGGAGACCTCTAATTCATCACCTGCTTTTATAGATTGATTTATGTACTTACTTCCATATCCATCCACTATTTCTTTGACACCAATAGAGAATTGATTGGATTGAGAGCATGGGGAACATATAGAATATGAACGCCTTATTTTCTTATCTTCAATATTCAATTCCAAACTGACATATTGTCCAGATTTAAAGCTGTAATTTGAACTAATCGAAGCAGGTAGTTCGAATGTAATCTTTTTGGATAGAGGTGTTAGTTGTTCAATGCTTGCTACTTTAAGCTTGTTAAAATGCATTTCTTGGATTTATTTAAGTGTAGTGAAATATTGCCTTGCTCTCAGCATCATCGGATCTGACTCGTTGATTATTTTTTGAAAACCCTCTGTTTTGTAGTATTGCTTAGCCATAAAAGCTTTTAAGCTATTCTTTAATCTATTTTCATAATTTGGTTTTGTCTTGTCATTCCAATTACCACCATTCTTTTTCGCATATACGTAAAAATCACTCAGCAATTGAGAGCTAATTTGATAGTTTTTTTGAAATTCAGTGAAAGAGTTATACGATTTTATTTCCGAACCGAATCTACTGTAATTTGAATAAATAAAATCGGGCACAAAACTTCTCAAGGCAGAAAAACTTACAAAATCATAATTGGTATCTAAAGCCACGAATAGGTCTGGGTAAACCCCTCCGCCTCCTTTTACTTTTCGGCCTTTTTTAGTTAAATAAACCACCGTATCGCCAGATGCATTTTGATTCTCATGAAAGAACTCTCCATTTTTATAACGCTCGTAGACTTCTTCATCATAATTCTCCAATTGCTTGTATGGTTTTTGTATGTTTCTACCAGAAGGAGTATAGTATTTAGCCACCGTTAGTCTGACTGCACTCCCATCACTTAACTCAATTTGATTTTGAACCAGTCCTTTACCAAAGCTTCTTCGTCCAATTATGATACCTCTATCGAGGTCCTGAATAGCCCCAGCTAAAATTTCTGATGCGCTAGCTGAGCCCTCATCGATTAAAACAATAAGTTTACCCTGCTCAAAAATCCCAGGTTTACCACTATAGAACTCCTCTTTCTTATACTTTAAGCCTTCAGTATAGACCAATAACTGCTTCTTGGGTATCAATTCATCTAGAATTTTGACCGCTATTTCTAAAAATCCACCTGTGTTTTGTCGTAAATCGATAACCAGATTTTGAATTTTTCGTTGGTTTAACTCGCTTAATTCTGCGTAAAACTCCTCATAGGTAGTCTCTCCAAAAGAATTTATTTTGATAAAACCAGTGAAACTGTCCACAAGAATTCCTTCTTCTACGCTCTTTACACGAATATCGTCTCTCTTTAGAAGAAAGGATGGCAGAGTAGTTTGGTTTCTTTGAAGAGTTAATTTCACCCTACTGCCTTTTTCACCCCTCAGCTTCTTAAATACATCTATATTGGTTATTTTTACACCTGCAACTGTGGTGTCATTGATTTTAATAATTTTGTCACCAGATTTGATCCCAGCCAATTCTGAAGGTCCTCCTGATATTGGAGACACAACCGTTATCGTATCATGAACGATGTAAAACTCGATACCAATTCCTGAAAAAGAACCTGTCAGAGGCTCATTGGCGGCATCAATATCCTCACGAGAAATGTAAACAGAATGAGGATCCAAGCTATTTAAGAGATGATTGACAGCTTTACTCTCTACCGCTTTTTGATCAATGGAATCTACATAGTTTTTGTGGATAATGTCCAGAAGTTCTTCGAATTTATTGGGTCCCTTGACACTTGGGAGAGTTGTGCGTATAAATAGAAATCCAAGTAGGATTCCAATTGCAATCAATAATATATTCTTTAGAAACTGGTTTGCTTCTATGCCATTATATACTTTATTAATATTTTTGATGCTCAAGGGGTAAAAATGATTGCAAAATTAGCTATTAAAACTTCAATAATCTTGTTATATTTAGCTAAATTCTTGCTTGAATCTAAAGTGTATTAAAAACTTATCAACAATTGAACGAAACGAAATATTTGTTCGAAATTTATTTGATACATTTGCTTTCATATGACAGATAAAAAAATCAACCTAAGCAAGAAAATAGGTGTTTTAGGGGGAGGCCAGTTAGGAAGAATGCTTCAGGAAGAAGCTCTCTTGTATGGAGTTGATCTTTATTTTTTGGATAATGATATCAAAGCTCCGTGTAGTATTTTTAAAAACAATTTTACCCATGGTAGCTACAAAGATTTCAATACAACTATTCAGTTCGGTAAAGATAAAGACGCCTTGACTATCGAAATAGAACATATAAATGCTGATGCCTTGGAGCAACTCAGCAAATATGATAAAATGGTCATACCTAAAGTTGAAATCATTAAAATGATTCAAAATAAGGCGTTACAAAAACAATTTTTAAAAGAAAATGATATCCCGACTTCAGAGTTCTGTGTGATAGAAACGAAAAATATACCAAACGATATGGCAGATTCTTGGTATCCTTTCGTCCAGAAATCGCAGATAGATGGTTATGACGGGAAAGGTGTTACTATAATAGAAAATAAATCTGATTTGGAGAAGCAACTAATGGTTCCATCTTTGATTGAAAAAAAGGTAGAAATTGAAAAAGAGTTAGCCATAACCATTGCCATAGAGCAGAGTGGCAAGGTACATTTTTTTCCTATTTGTGAAATGGTATTTAATACCAAACTAAACCTCGTTGATTATTTGATAGCTCCAGCGAGCATCGAAGAGAAATATACTAAAAAAGTAAATTCCATTGCTTCAAAACTGGCCAAATCCCTGAAATCACCAGGGCTTTTTTCAATTGAATTTTTCCTAACTAAAAGGGGAGAGGTCATGGTAAATGAAGTGGCTCCCCGAGCCCATAATAGCGCCCATTATACCATTGAAGGTTGCAATGTTTCGCAATATCAAGCACAATTGAGAATTTTATTAGGTCTTCCTATTCCAGAAATTAAAATGAAAGGTTATGCGGGTATGGTAAACCTAATTGGTGAAGAACAATATATCGGAGCGCCTTATGTAGAAAATTTACAGCATTTACACGAACAAGGCGAGGCACATCTTCATCTCTACGGCAAGAAAGAAACCAAGCCTGGACGGAAAATGGGACATATTACGGTTTTAAATACGAATAGAAGTAAACTGGTCAATCAGCTAAACTGGATCAAAGAAAATATCAAGATAAAGTCATAAAATCTAAATGAAATAAGGATGAAGAAAGTAGCCGTCATAATGGGAAGCGATAGTGATTTGAAAGTGATGCAAGATGCAGTGGATATGCTCAATGATTTTGGAATTCCGAACATAGTGGATATCGTTTCTGCCCACCGCACGCCAGAGTATATGTTTGATTTTGCGAAGAATGCCGCGAAAAATGATATTGCTGTCATCATAGCTGGCGCAGGTGGTGCCGCGCATTTACCGGGTATGGTTGCATCTTTAACCCATCTTCCAGTTATAGGTGTACCCGTAAAGTCTTCCAATTCGATCGATGGCTGGGATAGCGTTCTCTCTATTCTCCAAATGCCGAATGGCGTGCCCGTAGCCACCGTAGCCCTCAATGCTGCGAAAAATGCAGGCATACTCGCCGCTCAGATATTAGGCACTTCCGATGAATCTATAGCGAATAAACTGATGGACTATAAGAAGAAATTGAATGATGAAGTGGTGGAGAAAAGGAAGAAGATAGGATGATTTGTTTTATCTTTGTTAATAAAATGATATAGTATGAAATTATTGCTAGATATACCAGATGCGGAAGTGGATGCTTTTCTTAAAGAGAATACGGGTAAGAGTTTTGAGATATTAGAGGATAATTTTTCCTTGATACCAGAATCACATAAAGAGATAGTGAATGAAAGATTGAATGATGGAGAAATTCCCGTATTGTGGGATGAGGTAAGAGAAAGGCTAGAAGCCAAATGGAATATCAAATAAAGCTAAAGCCTTCCGCGGAGAAGGATATTGAAGATATTACAGATTATTACTTCGTGATATCTGAAAATTTGGGACTAAAATTTTACTTCGAATTTAAGGAGAGTATCGAAAATTTAAAAATCTATCCAAAGTTTCAAGTGTGATATGGAAATGTCAGATGTATTTATATGGATTCATTTCCTTATTTAATTCACTTTCAAATTTCTGAGGAGTTGAAAGAAATATTAGTTATTGCAGATTTACATACTTCAAGAGACCCGAAAATTTGGTGGAAAATAAATTAAATAGCCAGTCAATTTGTTCCCCAACTAGCGCGGAGTTGTAACACGAAAGCCAGGTCTGGCGCAGAAATTAGTGAAACGGTTTCTGTGCCTGCAACGAAATGGCATGACAAAATGAAAAGCACAGACACCACTTCGTTCATGTCTGTCTAGAGAGGGTACTTAATTCTTTTCTTAGATTTTACTATATATTTAACACCTAAATTTATCAAATATTCCTTAAGATTAATCATATCTGTAATTAAAAAAAATTCTTCATCTATCTCGGCAATTAATTCACCATCCTTAAAAAAACTAAAAAGTAAATAAACATTACCTACTCTTTGATACCGAATTGTCTCAATACAACTAAGTTTTGAAAGTATGACTTTTGTATAACAAGTTTTACCAAATAATTTTGAATAGACAAACTCGATTTCATTTTCGTAAACTTTAATTTGTCTATAATTTTTCTCTACTAAAATTACATATAAAAGCCCACTATTGTCCGACAAAAATAATCAAAGGATAGCCATTACAGCTATCCTTTTTTTGATAACTTTGTTTTTGCACCACAAAAGTTATCATGGACAAAAATACAAAATCTCTCGGACAGCCGATTCTAAATCAAATTTTCA
>JAJTHM010000043.1 GCA_021297855.1 Sphingobacteriales bacterium
ATTTACCATGTGGTGAAAGAGCGATACCTACAGGAATACTTGAATGAGTTCGCTTTCAAACTCAACCGAAGAAATTATACAAATAAATTTGATAATCTGTTGCTTAACTCAATTTAGTGGTATAAATGCGGACTCTCATATATTAAAATACCCATAATTGTATAAATATAAACCATTTATGTTTCAATGTCGTTTAGATAAGATATACGAATGCTGCGAGTCTCACGCAGCATGGCGAACTGCAATGGTTCGCGTCCCCACGAACCAAGCCCTAACTAAACGACATTGATTTATGTTTTCGAATACAGAGTCAATTATAATTTAGTTCAATTCAAATTAAAAAAACCGCTCCCAAAGGAAGCGGTTTAAAAAATTCATATTATTAATTCTTCTTATCTTACAAAATCTGCCCAAACAGGTTTTTCTGCCTTATTTCCAGCTCCTGATGCCGAAGATGTGGTGTGAAATATAGGCAAAGTTACATTGGCTCCTTTATTATCCTTACCAGCAAAGTTCTTCGTAGCACCTAGGATTTCTATACCATCAATTTTAATATCTGTATTTAAAAATGCAATGGTCTCATTGTGCTCTACACCTACTGCTGTCTTATAATTAGCCATATATATATTGTTAAAGCTTGCTTTGGTTCCACGTCTGATATAGATTCCTTCTCTCTGAGAGCCTGTTGTGACTGTCTTTCTACCTACTAAGGTAATATTTCTAAATACAGGATATGAAAAAGGACTAGCCGAAAAGTTAGAAGGATTTCCATCACTTTCTATTCCTCTGCTATCAGCTGACGCATTGGTATTGTTATTTACACAATACGCATTAGATATCGTGCCTCTGTAGCCTTCATCTGTATCCAGATTATCATCATCATTGTCATTGGCATAGAGAAAAGAACAATTGACTGTGCCGCCATACCATTCGAAGGCATCATCATTTCCATAAGAAACTTGTATGTATTGAATGATAGTTCCTGAGCCTACAGATAGAAATGAAATACCATTAAACTCTTTGGTATCATTGATTTTAGCACCTGAATACTGAAAAATACAATATTTCAATATGCCAGAATTATCTAGATCATCTGATCCACCATAGACAACCCCTGCGACTTCAGACTGCACATCAGTTCCGATGTTGTTTCGCGCTCTACCCGCTATAACTAGTCCACCCCAGCCACCTCTTTCTTTCAAGGTGGAAGTAAATAGGATAGGCAATAATGCGCTTCCTTGTGCATCAATTTTCGCACCTCTTTCGATGACGATGTATAGACTTGAAGCACCATTGGCTGACTGACATTCAATAGTGACTCCTTCTTCTATTCTCAATGTGGCACCTGACTTTACGAATAATGCTCCTGTCAATTTGTAAGTCAAACCTCGCTGTAAGGTCACAGTACCATCTGCAATGGTTCCTTTGAGGTCATTTTTATCTAGGACAAACGACGTGGTATTCTCTGAGGTATCAATTTTTTTGCACGAGGGCAAATAGATTAAAATAAATACAGTCATTACTGCTAAAACTAACTTTTTCATATTGTATGTTTTTTTAATGATAAAATTGAATGGACGGATTAAAATACTTTGTAAGTAATGCCAAGGGATGAATTGATTCCTCTGCTAAATGAAGCGTTGATCACTCGCTGACCCGCTATATCTTGATATCTATCATAGGATGGATTGGTGATATTTTTTACTGCTAGCGAGAGTTCGAAATTTCTACCTAAACTGCATCTAGAAATGAAATCAATAGTATGGACTCCTTTCTCATATATATCGCTGATACCTATGACTCCTATTGAATATAATCTATCATCAAAGTAGTTATAAACTAAGGTGAAGCTAGGCTCAAAGGTTTTATACTTCAGTTTGTAAGTAATATCGGCATTGACCACTATAGGTGAAGCTCCTTGAAGTGCTGATTTATTACTATTGAAAATATTTTGAATAAAACCTTTTGTTTCTGCTGCTGCTTTTTCATTATTCAACTGCTGATTGGTGTACATAAATGCGGCATTGGTTCCTAGACTCAAACTGCTATTGACCGTTTTGGGTGTGTTGAAGTTTGAAAATAAATCTTTTCTCAATTCGAACTCTAGTCCACCTGCAAAGGCAGTATTTCCAGTATTGACGTAACTCATCTCCGATGCACCCGTGGAGGCTACAATAGTTTTATTGATAGGATTTAGTATATGCTTACCAAATAAAGTGAAGGAATACATCTCCGTTTTAGAGAAGAAATTTTCAATTTTTAAATCCAAATTGTAATTGTCTGAAGGATACAAATATGGATTTCCAAACGAGTTATTAATCGCTACATTTTCATAAAGGAAAGGTGCTGTTTCTTTGAATTGCGGCAGTGTATATGTCTTGCTCAAACCACCTTTAAATTTGATATCATCTGTTATCGGGTAGCGAACATTGATAAATGGGAGTGGTTTTATTTTTTCGAAATCCGATGCACCTTTCGGCTTAGCGACTCCAATTACATCCCATATGACATATTGATAAATATAATCCGTTCGCAAACCCAATAGAACTTCCCACTTATTCGGCATATTTATTTGAAAGGCTGCACTACCCGACTGCGTGTACATTCTGCCTAAGTAGGTCTGTGGTTTTACCTGACCGTTTTCCACTCTTCTACCAATAATAGAATAATTATTTGCAGCCAAATTAGTTGGAGTGAAATAATTTTGTACGCCTTCATTTCCATCTACATTATAGTTTACTGTAGGATAAGAAAATGGTGTAAAGTCAAACTGGCTTGCTGTAAAATCTCGTGCCTTAACTCTCGTATTATAACCAAGCTGCAATTCCACTTGTGTCTTATCCTCTCTTACTTCTTTGCTAAATCTGTATTTGAATTGTCCGAAAGCGGATAGCTCATCTTCATCTAGTCCTTGATAATAAACGTTATTTTCGCCACTTGATGGGCTCAAAGTAGCAATGCCATTTTCCTCTAGCAATTTATAGGTAATTCTATTCGGTTGTTTCTCTCTCAACATATTTCCAGCCACACCCCAGTTCAAACTCGTTTGATCATTTATGGTATGTTCGCCTAATAATTGAATGATATCAATGTTGACCTTATCGACTGTTCCTCTGTAAAATTTCACATCAGAGTTGACATTATAATCGTATCCTTTAAAATAACTTACTTGATCACTCGCTACGTCGAGGTGAAGATAATTTAATTTAATTCGATTAAATTTATTAAAACGATAGATGGCGTTCGTCAATAGATTTTTAGTAAATGAGTAAGTATAATTCTGTGAAGAGGCATCCCTTAAAATAGATTGTGCACCAAATACAGCTGAATATCCGTCGTTATACTCGAAATTATTTTGAATACTAGGCGCTATATAAAGAGAAATAGATTTCTCGCCACCCAAAGACTTATAGTATCCAAAATTCAATCCTATTTTACTGTTTAATCGTGGCGCAGTTGTCAAACTTGGCGTCCATGTAGGATTGAAAAAAGTATTATTGGCAGTAGTGGGTAATTCTGCATTCGATATACCACCAAGGTAAGATAATCCTGAGGTGTAATTCCATTTAGAAATAGCTTGTGAATTAAATCCTGAAGAAAGATGGACTTTCAAGCTTGGCTTACCTGTAAACTCCTTAGAAGAGATATCAATATTAGCTGCGCCAAAATCTCCTGACATTCCTGCGTTATAAGTTTTCCCGACTGAGATATTTCGAATAACTTCGGAAGGAAAATACTCCAATGAAATGTTTTTTGTCTCAGGATTTTCAGAAGGCAAACTCAAATGATTGAGAGTCGTAGAAATATATCGATCTCCCATACCTCTTACAAATACAGCATCTTGGCCGACACCTTTAGCTATTCCTGAAATTTTTTGCACAGCCTGAGCCGCATCGCTTACACCTTTTCTACTCATCTCTTGTGCACCAATTTTTTCTTCAATCACAATTTGTTTTTTCTGCTCTTGTAGTAATTCCTGCACACTTTCTTTGTTTCGACCCGAAGTGACCGTGACTCCTTTCAAGTTTTTAGCTATGGATTTCAATTTAAAATCTAAAGTGACAGTCTCCAAATTACTAACCGTAAAAACTTCTGTTTTCGCTTCGTAATTAATACAACTAGCAGAAACGGCAAAAGTGCCCGGATTTAAAGAGAATTTATAATCTCCATTGGCATCTGATTTAGCACCCTTGGTGCCTTCTTTGATTCGGACGACAGCATTCGGAATAGGCTGCCCGTTTTCATCAGACACTTTTCCTTTGACCACACCTTGTGCATAGACATTGGCCACGTTTAATAGCATGACTGCTAAGACAATTTTTAATTTCATAAAAGTTCAATTTTTTCAAGTACAAAAATAGGGCAGTACGCATTTATGAATGTTAAGCTAACGTTATGTTTGTTACCAAAAGGTTAATATAATGTTAAGTCAATTGATTGTCTGATGTTTATGGAGAGTAGTGTCGAACTGAAAAGGTCGATTCATTAAATAACTAGCACAAAAAATATGAGTTAGATAAGGTATTTCAGAGCAATATACTAATTATCTTCGTTATATTGAAATAATAGAAGGTCTAGCGAATTCTTATTGGGTCGAAAACAAAGAAAACCTTTTATTCATCGCTTATTCGTAACTTTGTCAGTATTAAAATTTATCCCATGATTGAAGTAAAAATTTTAGGAACAGGTTGCATCAAATGCAAGCAAACGGAGCAGATTGTCAGAGAGGTTATAGCTAAAAATAACATAGATGCTACTGTAGAAAAAATAGAAGATATCGAAAAAATCATGCAATACAATATACTATCTATGCCTGCAGTCGTAGTAAATGAAGTAGTCAAAATAAAAGGTTATGTGCCTAAAGAGGCTGAGGTTTTGACAGCCCTAAGTTAAAATAGAAAAATTATGTTTAATTGGACTCAAGAATTTGCCGATTGGCTCACCTACCATATATTCGGATTGGTTAAGGGAAATCACCTGGCCGATGCGATGAATTTTTTTATTTATGATACGATAAAGATTTTCATTCTATTATTTTCCATTTCCATTTTGATGGGTACGATCAATTCGTATTTCCCCATTGAAAAAGTTCGCTATGCTCTACAAAAGCGCCAATGGTATGGATTTGATTATTTCCTTGCCTCCTTTTTTGGTACCGTGACCCCCTTTTGTTCTTGCAGTTCTGTGCCCTTATTCATAGGCTTTGTTCAGGGAGGTATTCCCTTGGGCGTTACTTTAGCTTTTCTCATTTCCTCTCCTCTGGTAGATGCCGTCACGGTAGCTATGTTTATGGGGATGTTTGGGTTGAAAACTACATTGATTTATGTCCTAAGTGGCATTATTCTCTCCATGATAGCAGGCATTATATTGGGTAAAATGAAACTGGAAAATCTGCTGACTCCATGGGTAAAACAAATCATAGAAAATAAACAGAAAACAAGCTTTGAATTTCAGGAAGAAGAAAGAACTCTAATTCAGCGCCTACCTGGAATCACTAAAGAAGCCATGACTATAGTCAAAGGCGTTGCGATTTACATACTTTTAGGTGTAGCGATTGGTGGTTTAATGCATGGATATATACCTACTAATTTTTTCGAACAATATATAAGTAAAGATAGTCCTTTTGCTGTGCCTATAGCTGTATTGATAGGAGTACCTATGTACACCAATACGGCTGGTATAATTCCCATCATGCAGGTTTTAGTGCAGAAAGGGATACCATTGGGAACCGTTCTTGCCTTCTCTATGGCAGTGGTAGCCCTTTCCTTTCCCGAAGCCATGTTATTGAAAAAAGTAATGAGTGGAAAGATGCTTGCCATTTTTTACTCCATTGTGACCCTTTGCATCATTATTTCTGGCTATATTTTTAATTGGATTTTATGAAGACTCAACCGTTTTTAGAACTCTGGACAGAAGCCCGGACTCGATTTAGCAATCAAATTAGTTCGATTACTGAAGAGGATTTGAAAAAGAAATTAGCGCCGTCGCCGAATTCTCTTGGCTTTCTTATTCGTCATATTGGAGATGTTGAATTATTATTTGCTAAAAATGTTTTCGGAGCCAGCGGTGTCAGTGTATCGGCTAAAACTGTTATTGAAAAACGAGACACAGGAGAGTGGATTCACATGCAAGAATTAAAAGACTATCTAATCTATTCTTATGATACTTTGAAGAGCATTGTAGAAAAACAAACAGATGCCGATTGGGAGACTCAAATTACTACGAAAGAATTTGGCACGAAAACAAAAGCAGAAGCGCTTGGAAGAATCGTTTCTCATACTGCCTATCACGCAGGACAAATGACTATGATTCAGAAATACGGAACAATATAAAAAAATCAGGGCTTTGTCTGCCTATCGCCTATTCCATCGGCACAGGGCTTCCTTTTATATTATTTGCATTTGTTATTGAAAAGATCATGCGAATTGCAGCCGGTATAGCTTGCATTTTGACAGGCATGTACTATATGTATTTTAAAATTCTTTAGTCTTTATTAGTAAACTAATACCGTAAGCGTATTAGTAATAGTCCAATGTCGCATGGCTCATTGCACTAAACAAATACAGCTACGGTATTTACCATAGCAAGGTTTTAAAATGGGTTGGACCATTTTAAAACCGCTATTGGTATAAAATCTTTTTAGCCTTGTTTAAATTATATTATCGTAATATTGCAATATATAAATTTATACCGAACCAAATATTTCTAAGTTCGTCCCTCAATAAGAATATTTATTGTCGGTATTAAATTTTGTATTTTTTTTATTAAAGGGTAATTTCAAATGGGAATTTCAAAAACAGAACATTTTTCAGATAGTCAAAACGAGATAGCGACTATAGCTAAGGCCTTGGGGCATCCGGCACGCATAGCCATTTTAGAATATCTAATGAGTGTAGATAGTTGTATATGCGGAGATATAGTCAATGAATTACCCTTGGCTCAGCCTACGATCTCTCAGCATTTGAAAGAATTGAAAAATGCTGGTTTAATAAAAGGAAGTATTGAAGGGAATGCTATTTGTTATTGTATCAATGATTCATGCCTAGAGACTATCATGAGTTATTTTATGAATATGGCGAGTAGGTTGAAAAAGAAAACCTGTTGTTAATTTTATGTACCGCAGAGGACGCAGAGAAAAATTAATTAACTAAAGCGATATAAAATATTCAATGCATTGCAGAAACGCAAAGAAATATAACCGCAGAGGCGCAGAGGACGCAGAGAAAATTAAGCATGTAATTCGAAATAATTAAGAATATCGAATGAAAACAAATAAATAATTTAATCAAAAAATTAACCCTTTGCGCACTCAGCGCCTCTGCGGTAAAAAAAAATAAGTATTTATGACGGAAAACGAAATTTCTTCAAAAATAATAGGGGCCGCAATAGAAGTGCATAAACAGTTAGGGCCAGGATTACTAGAAAGTGCCTATGAGACTTGTTTGTATTATGAACTCAAACAACTCAACTTCGATGTAAAACAACAACTTGCTCTTCCTGTTTATTATAAAGAAGTAAAACTCGATGCAGGTTATAGAATTGATTTACTCGTTGAAGACAAAGTTATTATTGAATTGAAAAGTGTTGATGAATTGGCAGATATACATACAGCTCAATTATTAACTTATTTAAAACTAAAAGACTTGAAATTAGGATTGCTAATTAATTTCAATTCAGTAAGAGTCATAGATGGAGTAAAAAGAATTGTAAATAATTTATAAAATATTCAATGCATTGCAGAAACGCAAAGAAATATAACCGCAGAGGCGCAAGGAATAATTAACGCAGAGTCGCGGAGGGCGCAAAGAAAATTTTATATTAAACGAAAAAGACTAAGCTCGAATGAATAATTACTTAAAAATAAATAAATATAAAATAAACCCTCTGCGCACTCCGCGTCTCTGCGGTTAAAACAAATATAAACACTAACTCTAAATAATACATTATGCTTTTATCCGAATTTACCAAACACCTAGAAACACTCACTGAAGTCAACTTTCAAAAACACGATGGAACAGAAGTTCCAAAGCACTTTCATATCACAGAAGTGGGGCAGATTACAAAGAAATTTATCGACTGCGGGGGTACTATCCGAAATGAAAATGTTATCTCCATGCAGCTTTGGGAAAGTATTGATTTTTGGCATCGACTAGAACCAGCCAAGTTGATATCTATAATAAAATTATCCCAAGAAAAACTAGGAATCGAAGATCACGAAATAGAAATAGAATATCAAAGCGATACCATAGGTAAATATGGAGTAGAATTTGAAAATGGTATTTTCGTTTTAACAACTAAAAAGACAGATTGCCTTGCCAGCGATCAATGCGGGATTCCAACAGCTAAAATAAAGAAAAATCTATCTGAGCTAGGTCAAAAAGTAGAATCGTGTTGTTCACCAGGCGGCGGATGCTGTTAAAAATATAATTTATGGAAAAATTAAAAAATCTGTGGACGACCATAGTCGGTAGTGTCAGTTCGATCTTCCCATTATTTTTTGCGTTCTGTAAACCAGGTGGGGCTTGCGCTGTCGCATGTGCCAGTCCAATAGCTAGTCTTTTTGGAATATCGAGCGCATCACTGACGGCTACCCCTCTTATGAAATCACTCTATCCTCTACTCTTGGTCATTAGTGCGGTATCGTTTACAGTATCGTATTACAGACTTTATGTACTTCCGCGCTATGCTGCATCTGGTGCAAAAGGCTGCGATGATTCTTGTGCTTGCGATTCGGGGAAAGATGATAAACAACTTAAAATTTCAAAATACATTTTTTGGATAGGACTGCTCGCTAGTATTGTTTTCTTTTCCTATTTCGAATATCAAAACTATAAGATAAATTCGACAGAGGTTCAGACGGAGTGTTGCGAAGGTGAAGAAGAAGAATGTTGTTCAGAAGAATCTGAATAAATTTTTTTATTTTTCAGTTTCCATAAGGTTAGATTCCTGCCTTCGCAGGAATGACTGGAACCCATCAGCAACCGTCATCCCTGATGAAGCGAAGCCCTGTTTGTCAACAGACAAGCCTGTCTGCCGAACAGGCAGGGGAATTCAGGAATCTCTTAATATCCTAGAATTCAAAAAACAATAAATAAAAAAAAATAGAATAAATATGCAACCCAAATTAAAATTTTTGAATCGATACCTCACCCTTTGGATTTTTTTAGCTATGGTTATTGGAGTGGCTATTGGTTATTTTATTCCTAGTGCGCCTGATTTTATCAATCAATTCAATAGAGGCACCATCAATATTCCACTAGCTATCGGCTTAATACTCATGATGTATCCGCCGCTTACCAAAGTTGATTTTAAGAAAGTACCAGCAATGTTAAATCAACCGAAGTTGCTCTTCACTTCATTCTTCGTAACTTGGATAGTAGGTCCATTTTTAATGTTTTTACTTTCCATATTTTTCCTCAAAGATTATCCTGATTATATGACAGGTCTTATCATAATTGGTCTAGCTCCCTGCATAGCCATGATCATCGTATGGAATGAACTAGCAGGCGGCAATAGAGAACTGACCGCTGGACTCGTTGGGATCAATAGTATTATACAAGTTTGTTTTTTCAGTGTCTATGCCTATTTTTATTTAGAGTTTATGTTGCCTTTGTTTGGCGTTCATGCGTTGAAAATTGATATTTCCTTTATGCAAATCTTGGAAACCGTTTTTCTTTATTTAGGTATTCCATTTATTCTTGCTATGATTAGTCGCATAGTGCTAATTAAACAAAAAGGAGAAGTATGGTTTAATACGAAGTTTATAACAAAAATTTCGCCGATGACATTGATAGCCTTGTTATTCACGATAGTAGTAATGTTTAGTCTCAAAGGTGAAATGATCGTCCAACTTCCCTTGGATGTTTTGCGAGTGGCATTGCCACTAGCTATATTTTTTATTATCATGTTTTTTCTGATGTTTTTTGTGAGCAAAAAAATAGGCGCCAGTTATCAAGATACCGCCGCTTTGTCCTTTACTGCTAGTGGCAATAATTTTGAATTGGCCATTGCCGTGGCTATTGGAGTTTTTGGCATGAATAGCGGACAAGCTTTTGCCGGTGTCATCGGACCACTGGTCGAAGTACCAGCGCTTATCTTATTAGTCAAAGCGAGTTTGTATTTAAGAAATAAATATTTCAAATAATGTATCCCGAACTTGAACGAATCATTGCTTCATATTCAGAAGAGAATATTTCCCCTGAGCGAAAAGCACTTTTGCAACCTCTCGTCAATTACATCCAAGAGAAAATAAATAATGATGAGACTATAAGACTCAATTTCATTTGTACACACAACTCACGTAGAAGTCATTTATCGCAGATATGGGCGCAGGCAATGGCTTTTCACTTCGGAATAAAAAATGTGTATTGCTACTCTGGAGGAACAGAGACGACGGCGATGTTTCCTATGGTCGTAGAAATTTTAATTAGTCAAGGATTTCAAATCACAAAATTATCAGAAACTGAAAATCCAGTCTATGCAGTGAAATATTCTGCAAATGAAATCGCTGTTATCTGCTTTTCGAAAACGTATAATAACAGCTTCAATCCTCCATCTAAATTTGCAGCAATAATGACTTGTGACAATGCCGACGAAGGCTGTCCTTTAGTGCTAGGTGCTGAGGCGAGATTTCCTATAAAATATGAAGACCCTAAGAAATATGATAACACAGATTTACAAAAAGAAAAATATGCAGAACGAAGTTTAGAAATAGGTCAGGAAATGTGGTGGGTATTTTCAAAGATTTGATAAAAAAATAAGCCGCCCCCTTGCGGAAGCGGCCGTGAAAAAAATTGAACTAATGAAACTAACTGTGCTCAGCTAGAGACATTGATCTTGTATAAATTATTAAAACCAGTTAGCCCAAGTTGGCTTAGACTCACCGTTTCCAGCACCTGTGTTAGCACCTTCAGTGATCACAGTACTTACATCTGGAGCAGCTGTACCATCTTTTCCTTTAGTCTTTGTTGTCACATCTGTGAATTGGATTGTATTTACTTTTGTTGGGCTACCGATAGAAGATATAGTAGCAGGATGCTCAACACCTACACCTACAGAAAATCCTTTCATGAATACATTGGTGATAGTACCTTTTACACCTCTTCTCAAATAAATACCTTCACGCTGAGTAGCTACCGTTGAGCCTCTTCCAATAAGAGTTACATTACTTACCGTTGGATTAGTAAATGGTGTAGCTAAATTGTTATCAGGGTTACCATCGCACTCCATACCTCTAGAGTCAGAAGACGCGTTTGTATTAGAATTTTTAGAATACAAATAATTCAACTTTCCTACATAACCTAAGTCATAATCGAAATTATCATCATCGTTATTATCTGCATATAAATAGCTACAGTTATTCGTTCCACCATACCACTCAAATGCATCATCATTTCCGTTGAAAACAGCTACGTACTCGCAAACTGTTCCGCTACCTACACTAAAGAAGGAAATGCCATTCCACTCCTTATCACCATTCTTAGCTCCAGATCTAGCTATGATAGCATATCGAATAGAACCTGAATTGTCCGCTGCGTCTGTTCCACCATATTGTACTCCATTGATTTCTGAAGCAGCATTGATACCGACATTGTTTGGCGCTTTTCCATGAATAGCTATACCACCCCATGCACCTCTATCTTGACCAGTTGCAGTAAACGTTACAGGTTTTGTAGCAGAACCATTTACATTAAACTTGCCTCCTCTCTCTACAGAGATAAATAGATTTGAAGCTCCTTTGTCTGTTTGTGCAATGATAGTCACACCTTCTTCGATGGTTAAAGTTGCGCCATCTTTTACGTTTAATGGTCCGGCTAATAGATAGGTTTCGCCAGCCTTTAAAGTGACTGTACCATCCTTGATGTCACCTTGTAAATCATTCTGATTCAATACAAAGGTAGATGATGGAGCTGATTCTGTTTTTTTAGAACAGCCTGCTAATGCAGCCATACCGAGTATAGCTATGCTTAATAATTGTTTTTTCATTTTGATAAAGTTTTTAGTTAATAATTTATTTTGATAAGGTTAAAAATTAAAGTTGACTCCAAGACTGACGTCTACACCCTTCTTGAAAGTAGAAATGACAATATCCTTTCCAGTAAATTCTTGATATCTATCTATACTAGGGTTCAAAAGATTTCTTGCACTTGCAGAAATAGACCAGTTCTTATTTAGTGTATGCTTTGTAATAAGGTCAAGTGTAGCTACGCCTTTCTCATAAGCGTTTCCAGCAGTTTGAGCTCCAATAGCATATAGTCTATCGTGAAAATAGTTCAATACGACGGTAGCTTGAGATTCAACCGTTTTAATTTTGGTTCTATAAGTCAAATCAACATTGAAAACAACTGGTGAGGCACCCTGCAATGTCGTTTCTGTTAGTGAATATTGTGTTGTAGTATAACCGTTTGTTTCACGGGTTGCTTTGTTATTATCTAAATCTTGTCTTGAGTATAACGCAGAAACGTTAAATCCTCCAGATAGTGCATACTTATGTCCGAAAGAATCTTTACTATCCATTTTATCTATCAAATTCTTTTTTACCTCTAGTTCAATTCCGGTAACCATAGCCAGTTCTCCAGAATTGACATAAGTCATTTGCAATTGACCGGTAGCTGCTTCAAATACTTTATTGATTGGATTTTGAATCATTTTACCAAAACCAGCGATTGAGATTAGCTCAGACCGTGAAGGAAAAAACTCCCATTTTAAGTCAAAATTGTAATTGTCTGATGAATACAGGTATGGATTACCTCTTGTATTAAACGTACTAATGTCGTAGTAAAGAAATGGAGCCAATTCTTTGAACTGAGGCAAAGTATAGGTCTTACTGAAAGCAAATTTCAAATTTTGTTTGTCATTTATTTCATACTTCGCATTCACAAATGGAAGTATTTTAAAATCTTCAAAAAAGATATTGTCCTTTGGAGGTCTATTCCCTTGAATATCCCAAGTCACATTCTGACCAACTAAATCAACGCGCGCACCTGCAGATACAATAATACGTGGAGTGAATCTATGCTCCATAGCTATGGATGGGGAATGAATGGATAAATCGCCATCATAAATCTGAGCTAGCACTTTCCCCCCACTTTGTCTCTCAGCATATAGTCTATAATTATCATTTCCAGAACCTAAATTGCTCGGTGAGAAAAATCTATTAATATCATTTGGAAAGGTAAATCCAGCTGGATTTTGCACATTCGATTTAAAGATATAGTCATACTGTGCGAATTCACGCGTCTTGTATCTCAAGGTATAGCCTAAGCTGATTGATGTGATGTCTTGATTTGAAGCGGAATCTTTTTTAAGGCTATACTTACCCGCTAGGCCAGCCGTATAATCTCTATCACTTAATGATTGGTAGTAGGAACTCATATTTCCATCCTGATTCGTATTGATAGCCCACTGTCCTGCCACTATCTGATATGCTTGGGTCAATCGATCAGGTTGATCATTGCTAATCGCGTTAAAAGAAGCATTAGCAACCAACTGCAATCTCTCATTCACTTTAAATTCATTAATTAATTGAGCTACGTGAAGATTGCTTATATCTTTAATATTTCTTTTTCTAAGTGTTATATTACCATTGTTTCCGTCTAGTCCATCATAAACATTAAATTGATTAGCGGCTGTTCGGAAATACAAATAATTCAATTTAGTTTTCATTCTAGGAGATGATAGTATTGTATTAATCATTGCATTTTGATTAACGGTATATACGAAACTCTCTTTTCCTGCGCTATCTCTTATATTGCCTTGAGCATCTAATAGCTGCGACATACCTTTAAAATGTTGGTACTTATTGCTGAAACTGGCAGTACCGAATAGACTCAATTTTAATTTATCGGTAAAACTGTGAGACCATCCACCATTTAGATTTACATCAGCATTGATTCTCGGTGCGGTTCTCGTCACATCGTCCCATTGTCTACTTACAAACTGTCCATTGACAGTGGTAGGGATTTCAGAATTATCAACACTTCCGAAGAATCCAACACCATGACCTTTGTTCACATGTGCTATAGCATTAGAATTTAAGCCCCCTTTAATGCTCCCTGCTATAAAGGGTTTTCCATAATATTCCTTCGTAGCAATATTAATCGTAGCACCACCGAAGTCCCCAAGCAAGGTATTGTTATATGTTTTACTCACACCGATACTTTGAATAATATCAATTGGAAAGTATTCAAGAGAAATATTTTTAAACTCAGGATTATCTGAAGGCAAAAACATTCCGTTTAGCATCGTGGAGTTATAACGATCCCCTAGACCTCTAACGAATATTTGACTTGTACCTTCTTCTTTTGATATTCCAGCCATTTTCATTACGGCGGCCTGAGCATCCGATGCTCCCTTTCTGCTCATCTCCTGGGCGCCTATGATTTCTACTGCAGCGATACTCGCCTTCTGTTCTGCCAATGTAGCAGTTTCTGAAGACTTACTTTTAGCCCCTTTTACTTTGACCTCTTTGATTTTTTTATTGCTAGACTTCAGAGTGATGTTCTTCTCCGTTGTTTGATTCTCTTCCACTTTCACCTGGACCGTTTCTTTTTCAAAACCTATATAAGATACCACTATAGTATAGGTACCTCCCGCTGGAAATGTAATCTTGTACTGACCTATGCCATCCGCTTTTGCACCAAGGCTTGCATTTTCAACTTTGAGCATTGCCATCGGCACAGGTTGTCCTTTGTCATCTATTACTTTTCCAGTTAATACTGTTTGTGCGGACAAATAAGAAACCCCAATAAATAAGAGTGTGATTAATTTTTTCATTTTACTGTTCAATTTTTTTCTGTTCAATTTTTTACGGTGCAAAACTAGGGTGGTGAGATGTCATTAATTGTTAAGCTATAGTTAGGAAATTGTTAAAATGTTAAGCGAATGTTATCTAAAGATTAGTACAATGTTATGTCCACAGCAATCCACGACCAATCCACATTCTACAAACTGAACTCTGCAGATATACCGTAGTGATCAGCTAAATCTATCTCATCATTTCCAAATGTTCTCTTCGGTTTCTCGATCTTGATTTTAAATAGTTTTGATGTGAAATTGGCTAGGAAATAATCTAATCTACAAGACTGTTTATACTCTTTATTCCAGAAATTTTGCTTATCAAAACTCGTACTCGGTTTTTTGAAAAAGTCATAGACCCAGTCTTTCCAGCGAAATTCTTTAGTCAGGGATTTGTACTCTGCACTTTCTAAATCTTCTTCGATATTTAAGTCTCCGGCTACTAAAAGTTTAGATTCACTGTTCTTCAAGTGCTTTTGTATAAGCTCGGTTTGAATACAAGACAACTGATCTCTTCTTATCTCTTGGTATTTCTTCGTATCGTAGTCCGCTTGAAGATGTGTATTGACTAAATATAATGACTGAGTGTCGAGTCTGATTCTAGCCAAGACAGCCCCTTTTGCCGTAAACATATCCGACTGCGATAGCCTTTTGAATACAATATTTTCGATTTTCTCTATATGGTATTTTGATAGTATCATCAATCCATTGGACAACTTATAAAAATGCGGGCGATCAGGTAAAAGAGCATGAGGATATTTCCTTTCTAATCTATCCTGTGCTGCATCGATAAATTTATTGTCGAAACATTCCTGTAAAAGAATAATGTCGTAGTCTGATTTTTCGATATGCTCGATAATCCATTCTGTGCGCTCTTCTTGCATTTTCCGTAAACTTGAAGAAAAGATAGAACCGATACGAGGCACCATTTGTACATTCCAGGTGAGGACTTTTAATTTACCTTCGTAGGTTTTGGGGGTGGCAGGGGCAGGATTAGGATTGGAAGACTGAAAGCTCAGTGAACTGACAAGGAGTAAGAGGAGTGCTAACCACTTCTGCATATGTATAAATTTTATGCAAAACTAGCGCTTGGAAGGAGCTTGTAGAATTATGCTATCCTTATAAATAAGTTAAGGCAATGTTACTCATCAGCAAAACAAAAGATTTAAATAACACCATTTACGACCTATCAAACTAATCAAAGTCCGAATACATTCTTTTCAAAATTATACTATAAATGATAGTGAGGGTGTTATTCGCATGAATATTTTTCGTCAAGTAAATTAATATCTAGGAAAATAGAAATCTTCAGAATATAGGAGATTAATCGCAAAACTAGGTGTATGAGGGATTCTGGTATAAATCATAGTTGTCTTTACCGCATAAGATTTTCTAACTCGCTTTGCTCATAGAAATCTAGCGCGGTATAAGGATACCGCATAAGATTCTCTAGTTCGCTTCGCTCTCAAGAGATCTAGCGCACCGCATAAGATTTTCTAACTCGATGTGACACCATTATAAATTATCTAATGGAGATATGATATTGGATAGTGATTTATCTGATACTTTAATATATATTATAGTCCTATATACATTAATCTTTAATGTGCTATTATAATATTATTTGTTTGTCAGTAACATTGCTTATAAGTTAAATAAATGTAAGCTGTTTGTTTATTTATCCTTTTCTTTTTTGTCTTAACACAAAAAAGAAACAAAAAAAGTCAAGCCCTTACACTACAAATGCTAAAATTATCTTCCTTGTCGCTAAATTGAAAAATTTCGTCTCGTCTTTTTGGACGAGACTCTTTTCAATTTTTACGCGACTTCGTCGTAATTTTTGAGCATTTTTCGTTATGGGCATTGTCCATAGCATAAAACTTAATTTTAGGTATCAAAATGGAGTAGCATATAAAATTATAACGGCATTTACCATTCAAAAATTTATAAAAGTCTTTACAGCATAAGATTTTCTAACTCGATGTGACACCATTATAAATTATCTAATGGAGATATGATATTGGATAGTGATTTATTAGATATTTTAGTATAAATCATGGTAGTCTTTACCGCATAAGATTTTCTAACTCGCTTTGCTCGCAGAAATCTAGCGCGGTATTGCGACACTATAAATCATCTAAAGGCGATACAATATTGAATAGTGATTTATCTGAAACTTTAGTATATATCATATTAGTCTTTACCGCATAAGATTTTCTAACTCGCTTTGCTCGCAGAAATCTAGCGCACCGCATAAGATTTTCTAACTCGCTTTGCTCGCAGAAATCTAGCGCACCGCATAAGATTTTCTAACTCGCTGTGCTCGTAGAAATCTAGCGCACCGCATAAGATTTTCTAACTCGCTGTGCTCGTAGAAATCTAGCGCGGTGTGACGCCATTATAAATTATCTAATGGAGAAATGATATTGGATAGTGATTTATTAGATATTCTGGTATAAATCATAGTTGTCTTGATATCGCGGTGGCCGAGTAGTTCTTTGATAAATAAAGTGTCGACGCCAGCTTCGAGGAGATGAGTAGCATACGAGTGACGAAGTCCGTGAATACCTATTTTTTTGTTGACTTTAGCCTTGGTCATAGCCTGTTTGAATACCTGCTGCACAGACCGAATAGTATATTGACCACCGGTTTGTCCTTCGAAGA
>JAJTHM010000078.1 GCA_021297855.1 Sphingobacteriales bacterium
AAGACCTATCAGACACCTCAACTTTTTAGCGGATAGAGCCCCCCAACCTATACTAACCCACTTCTTTGAAATCTTTCTTATCCTTTATCTATAAAGCGATTTGGGGAAATTATTGCATTTTATTCGGACAATAATGATTTAATAATTAGGAGCACAAAGTTTCGCCAAGTTTCTGCACGAAGTCACACAAAGTAGACTTCTGAAAAACTTAGTGAAACTTTGTGTCAATCTTTGCGGAACTTTGTGCTACAAAAATTTAAGATCACGAAGTCACACAATGTAGATTTCTGAAAGAACAATCCTCAGTTTAATAAACTTAGAGGAACTTAATGCTAAACCTTTGTGAGACTTGGTGCTACAAAAAACTAACCACTATAGTTTTATCTTCACCACTATTTTCCCTCCTTCTTCATAGATTGGATATTTACCAGCGGGCAGGGTTAGACCTTGCGGACAACCTATGGCATCTGCCACATTATCAGGGATACTAAAGTCTTTATCCAGTCTGAAATGCTCAGTAGTGAAATACTTTACATAGACATTATCTTTCATTTTTTTATGCGATACAGTAAGGATGAGTTCACGTTCCTGATAGGTTAGCTCTGCCTCTAGACAGTTATCATACTTCATGCAGGTTTCGAGGGTCTGTTCTGTCTTCTGCTCTAGTATACACATTCCGAAGCCATCGCATTCGGGCGTAGTACCTAGGGTGAGGAGGATAGATAAGATATTGAGTAAAAACATAGGGTTAAAAGTTTAGTTATGAGTTTTAAATTTTGAATATAGAGGAAGGATAAAAATATGCCATAGCTATACACAGCTGTAGAACTAAAGCAATATTAAAAATTTGAAATGAAAAAAGCACGGATACAGCTTTCGCTTATATCCGCGCTATAAGACTTATATCCGCGCTATTATATGTTTATTTCATCTCGGAACCAAAGGATAATGAATCAATTTTACCTGTCTCATTCGAATATAAAACAAATGGATATGCTATATATTCTTTATTAATAGTAGGCGCATATAATTCAAATACTTTACGCCCTCTAGTAAAATGGTATCCAGTTAAATTGTCATCACTTAAATAGTAGAATTTATCAAAGTTTGGATTTTTGCATGCAAGCGGGCATATTTTTTCAATAGTAGTGTAATTATCAATCGAGATATAAATTATTTTTTTTCTGCTAACAGAGTCATATGAATAACCTTTTTCAATTGAGTTAACACACGGAGAGCAATAGTAAGTGAAAAAGTAGAAAATAGTATTTGGATTATTACTTAACAGTTTATCTAAATCGTTCAAGTTTATTTTTATCGATTTATCACATTTTACATTCTCGCTTTGAATGCTACTATCAATATATTCTTTAAATGGATTGTCTGTAAAAAAAATCCCAAACACGAATAATAATAGAATAAATAAAAATATAAATGATACTATTTTAAATAATAATCGCATATCCTAAAAATTTACTGTTACAAAATTACTATTTTCATCTCTAAGTATCGGGTATTTTCCTTTAGGTATTGTATTGTGTGTTAAATTCAATTTTTCAACTAAGTTTTCCGGCAAAATAAATTCTTCAACTTGTCTATCATTCTCCATAATAAAGAAGTCATTGCTAAAATACTTTTCTTGTTCCTCTTTTGAATAAGCATTCATATTAAACTTTATTGATAGCCTACCATTATTGTTTATTGCTATACTTTGATTTGGATCATTATCTTTTTCTATCGAATAACTAATTTTGCATATCCACCAAGCATCTAAACATCTAGTTGTGCCTTCATCGCCTTTTAAAAAATAAGCCATCCCAGCATCTACTTTAATTCCTTGTGAATTATCAATGTTTGAGACGGCTTGTGAATTTGAAATACTAGCAATAGAAAAGAAAATTACAATTAATATATACTTCATTTTAATTATTATTTAAGGTTAAAATTAATAGTTATCGTGGATTCATTTTTTACTAGCTTATAATTTCCACTATATATTTTATTATTTTCAAGTGAAAATTTTTCAACTACTTCATTAGGTAATTCATAAAATTCAACTCCTTTGTCATTTTTCATTTCAAAATAGTCTCCTTCAAAGTAAATGAGCTCTTTGTTAAATTTTTCTTTGAAGAGTACTAAGCTTAAAGAACCATCTATCATTGTAAAGTATGAATTCGCGTCAGAATCATTTTTAACTATTGATGAGTATGTGCATATCCATGGTAGCATAACACAGATGTTTTTTTTAAAATCATTAATTGGTTCTGCATAGACTCCAATTGTAATCTCAGTTCTACATATGGCATTTGGAATTTCATTAACACCTGGATTTGCGGCAGATTGTGAGTAGATTTTAATGCTACTTACAATAAACAAAAGTAAATAAGTTAACTTTTTCATATTTAGACTACACGTATTATATTACCCCGTCGGGCTTTGGTTTAAAATTAAATTATCTAGATATCCTCCTCTCTACCATACAGCAAACCGACAAGTCAAGGTTTCGTACTCATTGGAAGTCTGATAGGTTAGCTATTTAGTTTAGTGTGCTATCTTCTCCGTCAACTTCGAGATTAAAAAATCTACTGCAAAGGTGGAGAATTGGGGAAGGGAAATTTTTAGGGAACTAGGAACGTCTTATTTGATACTAGGAACGTAGTGATTTAGACTATAAACGTCATTTTGTATAAAAAAGCCGTTCAAAAATGATTTTTCGTCTAAAGGCAAGGGGTATTCTCGTTTTGTTTTTTAGTAGGAGTTCACAGCTATCACTTTTATCGAGGCACTCTATCTCACGTAAAGACACTAGATAGGATTTATGTGAACGGAAAAAGCCCTTGTCCATCAGCATGAGTTCATAGTCCTTAATACTTTTTTGACTGCACGTTATTTTCTGACCATTTCTGAGAAAAAGGGTAGAGTAGCTTCCTTCTGCTTTGAGATAGATAATATCCTCTAGCTGAATGAGGATGGATTTTTTCAAAGATTTTATCAATAGCGTAGTAAACTGAGTGGACTGTAAATCGAGTTGTCGAAAATAATCTGCACTGAGTTTAGTTCGTTTATGGATGGTTTTTCTTACCTTTTCGATAGCTTCTTTGAGTTCTTCTATTTTGACAGGTTTCAGAATATAATAAGCCGCCGAAAATTTAATGGCATCTATGGCATAGAAATCATAAGCCGTGACGAAAACCACTTCAAATGGGATATCTTCATAGCGTTTTAATAAATCAAAACCTGTGACGGGTGGCATATCGATGTCTAGAAATACGAGGTGGGGTTGATGTTTCGTTATAGCCTTATAAGCTTCGTTTATGGTGCGACATTTTGCCGAAATTTCCACTGTATCCATACAGTATTGACTCAGCAGTCTGTATAGATTGTCTATACTTCTTTTCTCATCATCTACTAGAATTACTTTCAGCTTGTCTGTCATGTTATAGTCGAATAGTGTGTATTAATAAATAGATTCCTGCATTCGCAGGAATGACGGGTTCCCCAGCCAGCGTCATTCCTGATGGAGCGAAGCGGAATTCAGGAATCTTTTCAAAACTATTATAGTTGTAATCCTGCATAAAATCAAATAGGAATTTTAATTATTGCTTCCGTTCCTTTTTTAGAAAAAGAAATCGTATAACTGCCATAGCGGTTCTGAATTTGATAGAGTTTGAGTCTTTCTTCTATGATTTGAAGAGCGGTAGAGGTATGACTGGCTCTGGAAGCTTTAGAAGCCAGACCCTTGCCATTGTCTTTCACTATGACTTCGAGATAGAGCGGATCCTCACCGTAGCGGATGATGATATGAATCTCTCCCCGTTTGCGCTGGAGGTTCGATACTCCATGTTTGATTGCATTTTCTATAAAAGGCTGTATCATCATGGTAGGTATATAAATGGTATCGAGTTCTTCGTTATCCAGTTCTAGGTCAAATGACACTTCGAATTCATGGTGATAGCGTATGAGTTCGAGAGCAGTATATTTTTTCAGAAAATCCAATTCATCTTCTAGGGAGATGGTATCATGCCTAGAATGCTCTAGCATGGTGCGCATCAAACTGCTGAAATCGGAGATGAAATTGAGGGTGGTTTCATCCTGCCCTTCTAATACTAGATTTTGTATAGTCCCCATGGAGTTATTAATCGTTTAGATATTTAGTGATACTATAATTTCTAAGCTGCATATCTGACGTGCTTTGCGTGAAAGTATTTTTGCACTTGCTTTTTATTTTTCTTTCTTTCTTTCATAAATGATTCTACATTTTCTCGCATCTG
>JAJTHM010000045.1 GCA_021297855.1 Sphingobacteriales bacterium
GAAAATTTGATTTAGAATCGGCTGTCCGAGAGATTTTGTATTTTTGTCCATGATAACTTTTGTGGTGCAAAAACAAAGTTATCAAAAAAAGGATAGCTGTAATGGCTATCCTTTGATTATTTTTGTCGGACAATAGTGTTTATCATTATTTAAAACAAATGGATAATAGTCCATACTTTTTTGGCCATTGACAGTCAGACTTGGCTTGACAGCGCTTGTCA
Source organism: Sphingobacteriales bacterium (assembly GCA_021297855.1). GTDB lineage: Bacteria > Bacteroidota > Bacteroidia > Chitinophagales > JADJOU01 > CHPMRC01. Next base: position 222 of record JAJTHM010000045.1, read on the forward strand.
GCTCTTGATATTTTAAAACATAATTCGACGCAAGGTCTAGTTTTTTGTTTAAAGCATGATATTTGTAGAAAAAATCTTCTGCCTGTACTTTGTTTTTGAGCGCTATTTCTATATGGTATAAGTCTAAATAATAAAAAGGATTATCCTTATAATCATTCATGCATTTATAGAGTGCTTTTTGAGCTTCTCTGTATTTACAGAGTTTGAAACAGAGTAAACCATACTTGTAATTTAAGTTAACATCTTTTGGCTTTCTTGTCAGCTTAGACTCTACGACCTTTAGTTCAGATCGAAATGTTTTTCTGAATCCCTCCTCATTATTCTCTTGTGAACGCATTATAAATGCTGAGAGTAGTATAGCGAGGAGTAAATTTAACTTTAGAATCATTTCATTGCAAAATGCCTCACAAAGTTACAATTATTGTATAAAAGGCTGAAAATAAATGTGTTTAGGTTTTTTTATTTGCCTTTGGATTCAGCGATTAAAAAATGTTCAAATCTATGTTTCAGATACTGACCACAGTCGAATACCATTTGTTCATCATTCGGAAATGGTAAAAACGGAGAGTGCTTGATTTTGCGTAGAAATTTATCTTCTAGCGCCATTTCATTGCCTTCTATTTTGTAGGCTAGATTGTCAAAATCAAAGCGGCTATTGATAGGAGAAATTCGGGAAAGCAATCGCTGCTGTGCATCTAGGATGATAAACTCTGACTGTATAATGGCTGATTTTTTCTGAAATATTTCGAAAACTTTGCAGCTTGCTTTTTTCTGAGTATATTGTCTTATCTGACGTCCAGAGCTGTCTTTAAGAGGTCTCCCACGTTCATCACTCACATATGTACTAGAGTCTATCCATATTTTCTCCACCACGCTCATTTTTCTATCTATCAGTTCAGGAGTGATGGATATATCTTTAAAATTTAACTCTACAAAATAATCTACGAAGAAATTGCCAGGTTGGTTATGAAATTTTTGCCAGAAAAATTGATTATTGTCCATCTGCAAATAGGTCAAATCTTGATGCAGGTTTCTAGGGAGTATGGCTCTAGAATCGTTATTGACCGTGATCAAAATATGAGTCAATCCTGTTTGATAGGCTAAATCCATGCGGTCTTTCAACATAGGGTAGCTTGGCATCAGTTGTGCTATTTCAGAAAATTTACCAAAGGCATTTCGCGCGTCAAACTTATCCACATTTTTGAGCAATAGTTCACCCTCCATATATAATGCATCTGCCAGTTTGTGCCGCGAGCTCTCCAGCTGAGTGTAGAAGTTTTCATGGTGGATAGGAATGGTGACTTCATTTACCTTTATTGGTAAATAAGGTTTGAGTTTATCGTATCTAGTTTGTAGAGATACATAGTTATTATAAATGGTTCTATATTTTTCGCTACTTTCTACTAGAAATTGACTTCGCTGAATGTGTTCGATATTTTCCATATTCGCTTTCGTATAAGCTTCATTAAACAAAACAGCCCATCGTTGAATATCTTTTTCTTTAATACTGCGCTTGGCATATTTTTTTAGCATGCCATCTAGGACCTCATCGAAGTTTCCTGAGTATATTTCTTTCTGCGCATGCTTATAGGTATTGCACCCTGTGAATAATCCTACTAGTAATAGTAAAAGTAAATAATTTCTCATATCTAATGTATTTGGAAGTTAGAGAAGGGAAGAGGAGGGAAGGTTTAAAGTACAATTTGTTTCTTTTTCTATTGCAACTAGTTTCACAAAGTTAAACACAAGGTATCGCTAAGTTTTTTTAATTATTTTTGGGTCTATGTTTTATAGTGTGGGTTGATTTGGAGCCATGAATCACATGCCACCCCTCTGGGGTTTAAAAGTTATAGGCTAATATTGTCTATTACAAACAGACCACTCCTACGGAGTTAAAAGCCGAAAGTTAACTTGAACTATAAACGGGATTCAATTGAAGCTAATTTATATAGCCACATTCGGGGCTAGCTGTTAATAATATAGCTCAAAAAAGTGCTAAGCTCTATTGGAGCGACCCAATTTTATATAGCTTTATTATTCAATGTCGTTTCGTTAGTGTTTGGTTCGTGGGGACACGAACCATTGCAGTTCGCCATGCTGCGTGTCTCACACAGCACTCGCATTTCTTATCTAATCGACATTGCTTTATTATTTCATAAACTCTAAATTAACAAATTCTACTATTTTTATGTTGTTATTAATTTCGAGTATAGGTATCCATACCAATCAACTTAGAGCCTCTATTTTTTATATTTCTCCTATAAATTATAATTCTTAGATTTACCGCTATAGTTGAATTCCCATTAAAATTTTTATTTGTCTGTGTGAAAATGTCCGAATAAAAATTTTAATGGGAATTTGGAAGTACAATTTTTTTAAAAAAAGTCCAAGTGTCCCATAAAATATTATTGGACAAAAAAGTGAAAAATCCAATTTCCATAGTGTAAGGTTGAAAGGTAGTATTCGAATAATTATGAAACTTCAAGCTAATTTGTGAACATCAAACCAATAATAACCTTCGCCACCTTTGCGCAAGACTCTGCGCACTTTGCGTTATACCATTTATGATATAAAAATCCTATGCGCTCAAATACTTCTCCACCAAGCCTTTCAGCTCTGCATAAGCCACTTCTAGTTCATCGTTGATAATTTTCTTATCAAAAAAATTGGCAAATTTCATTTCACTGATGGCCTTGTATAGGCGCGCTTGGATTCTTTCTTCTGTTTCTGTATGTCTTTTTCGCAGCCTTTCTTCAAGCACTTGAAGACTTGGAGCCGCTATAAATATGGACAGGACATCATTGCAAAGAATTTTTTTCACACTCATAGCCCCCATAATATCGATATCGAAAATAGGAATTTTCCCTAGGCCATAAATTCTATCTATTTCAGACTTAGGCGTTCCGTAAAATGAGCCCTGATAAACTTCTTCCCATTCTAAAAATTCATTATTCTCGATTCTACTCTTGAACATAGTCTCGGTAATGAAATGATAATCCACACCATTTTTTTCATGTTCTCTCGGTTCGCGGGTAGCAGCCGAAATAGAGAATTCTAGATGGGGAAAATCTTGAAGTAATTTTTTTACCAAGGTCGTTTTGCCTGCGCCAGATGGAGCCGTAATGAGTATAGATTTCTTCTTCATATAATACTATTTTTTCGAGACTGATTTGAATTAAACGACGTTGTTCAGCTGTTCTTTGATTCTCTCTAATAAATCTTTCATATCTACTACTAGATGTTGTATTTCGCTGTCATTAGCTTTGGAGCCAATTGTATTGATTTCTCTACCCATTTCCTGGGCTATAAATCCGAGTTTTTTGCCAGTGTATTCGGGGCTGCTGACTGTTTGCAGAAATAAATGTATATGCTGCTGTAGTCTGCTTAATTCTTCACTTATATCCAGTCTTTCTATATAATAAATTACCTCTTGTCCTAAGCGATTATAATCTATTTCATTGGCTGTGACTATTTCCTGAATGCCTTGAAGCAATTTTTCCCTTCGCGTCTCGATGCGTTTATCTCCCAGTCCTGCAATGATGTTTTTAGTATTCTCAATTTTGGACACCCATTCTAATAGGTCATTTTTTATGACATCTCCTTCTTGGATTCTAAATAGATTTACCTTCTCACAGAGAACCTCTACCGCCGAGAGAAATCCCTCTATTTCCTCTGGAGACATTTCCTCCACTTCCATCAAACTATTGTAATTTTGGACCACGAGAGGAAAAACTTCTGCGACAGATCCTACTTTAGTGGAGAGTGTTTTTAAAAAACTGTACTGCTGTGAAAATAGTTCTTCATTGATTGCACTAAACCCTTTTTTATTGTCTTTCGATTGAACCGATAACTCAAGTTTGCCGCGTTCTAGATTTTTTTGAATCAACCCTTTAACTTGGATTTCTAAATTTCTAAAAAGGGAAGGGGATTTAAATATGAAATCCAATCCTTTGCTATTCAGCGTTTTTAGTTCCAGAGTATAATTAATATCTCTTAGAGTGATATTCTCCGTAGCAAAACCTGTCATTGAATTAACCATAGGAGGAAGCTGGAATTTATTTTTTATTTATGAGCCAAAGTCCAAATATAATCAAAATACCGCCAAATGCAGTATATAATGTCATTTCTTCCGTCGTCAAGAAGACAGAAATTAGAATAGCAAAGAGTGGTTGTAAATAAATAAAACTACTCACTGTGGTAGGAGATACAGACAGCATAGCCATATTGTTTAATAAATAGACTAAGAAGGTAGCAGCGAGTATTACAAAACCAAAACTCCAATAAAATATAGGTGGTACTTGTGTAAAATTGACTTCTCTTGCCTGTTGTAATCCAAAAAAAGCAACCCATATACTTCCTGTTAGAAACATTAGAAAAGTAATCGTCAATGGATGGTATCGACTCATTAAGGGTTTGACGAGTACGAGATATATAGAAAAGGAAATGGCATTGATAACAATAAATAGATCTCCGTAGGCGCTCGCAGATTGATTCCCTTTTGCAGAGCTTAATATTAGACTAGATGCACCTAATAGACCAACAATGATACCCGTAATTTTTTTGAGTTTGATACTTCTCTTATTGATGAGTTGCGATATTAAATAGGTTATAATTGGGGAAGTGATCATCAGCAGAGAGGCATGTATGGAACTGGTCATACTGATACCTTTGAAAAAAAATAGTTGATTGAGCGCTATCCCAAAGAGCCCGCAAGCGAAGATCCTCAGCCAATCTGAACTCAGAATTCTCTCTCTAAGGAAGATGAAATAGATAATGGCAAATAAAAATAGAGAAACAAAAACACGATAAAATATAAACCCATAAGGTCCAATATAGGCTGGCATAATGCTTTTGGCTATAGAGTAGTTTGCTCCGTATATTAGGTTGACGAGTATAAGCAGAAAATAAGCTAGCCTAAAAGGAGTTTTGGAAGCCATTAAAAAATACTTGGAATTAGGCTCTCAAAATATTCTAGTGTTTCTTTTAAACTCTTTTTACTCATACCTCCAGCAGCGTTTACATGACCACCACCGTTGAAGTATTGTCGAGCTATTTTGTTGACATCCGTATCATTTTTACTGCGAAATGAAATGCGAATTTTATCATAATCCTGTTTGAAAAGTACCGAGACTTCTATGTCTAGAACTTTCAACGGATAATTGACCAGTCCTTCTGTATCCCCATCTTGAATATCAAATTTAGTCTTTGTATTTCGATCAATCCACAGATAGGCCAGCTTTTTATCCTCTACAATGGTCATATTGTTGGTTATGCAGTATCCAAAAAGTTTCAGTCTATTGAAACTGAAATTATTAAAAGCTAAATTGTAAATCTCATTGGGGTTAATACCAATCTCTATTAGCCTAGCTGCCATGATCAAGGTGCTGCTGTGCGTAGAGTTAAACTGAAAACCTCCGGTGTCCGTGAGCAAGCCAGTGTATAAACAAGTAGCCATGTTCTTATTCAAGGGAGTAATGCCAAATTTTGCCATAAAATCATATACCAATTCACAGGTACTGCTCGTGCCGGGATAGCTAAAACTCAAATCGAACTCAGGGCTGGGATCTACGTGATGGTCTATTAATATTTTTTTCGCTTTCGAATTTCCTAAAAACTCTGATAGTTGATTGACTCTGGAAGGATGATTGAAGTCTAGGCAGAATATGATTCTATCTTCCGAGAAATAGTTGGCAAAGTTTACTTTTTCTTTTTCGCTGAAAATTAATACTTCAGATACATTTGGAACCCAATTATAGTAGGACGGAAAAGGCGAAGGAAAAATACTGTCAACGGTCAATCCTAAGGCTTCAAAATATAATTTGAGCGCCATGGTGGATCCTATTGCGTCTCCATCGGGGTTGAAATGGGTAATAATGGTGATGAGGGGCTTGGAATCCAGCCATTTTCTTATAATTTCTATGTCTTTTTGGGGAAAACGCTCCATAATTTATTCTAGAATTAGCTTAATTTATTGATAATCAATAAAATTTACATTTTTCTAAAACCGACGCAAATATAACTTGAAATCAATATAGTAAATGGGAATTAGGAAATTTTCATAATCCTGTTTTATTTATCCACAGGGTTTAATTTAGAATTAACATATTGATATTCAATATAATGAATGATTCAATATCTTTTTGCATAGATCTATTTTTAGTATGTTTTAAAACTTAGTTTGAATCAAAAAGTCTAATTTTGCTCTTCAAAATTTAAATTAACCCCCTAATTAAAACGAAATAAAATGGCAGGTAATCGCACATACACGATGATAAAACCAGATGCAGTAGCGAATGGTCACATCGGAGGAATTTTAGATATGATCATCAAAGATGGCTTTAAAATTAAGGCTATGAAATATACTCGTATGTCAGAAGAATTGGCTAAAGAGTTCTATGGCGTGCATAGAGAGAGACCTTTTTATATGGATTTAGTCAATTTTATGACTTCTGGACCTATCGTGGCGGCTATCTTAGAAAAAGAAAACGCTGTGGAGTCTTTTAGAAAATTAATTGGAGCTACCAACCCTGCCAATGCGGAAGAAGGTACAATTAGAAAAAAATATGCGGAAAGCATTGAGGCAAACGCTGTTCATGGCAGTGATAGCGATGAGAATGCTAAAATAGAAGGAGATTTATTGTTCTCTCCAGGCGAAGTTTTCTAGTATTATCAATAAAAAAATAAACATATACCAATCCATAACTGTTTTAGCCAACAATTTTTGGTATAGTGCCGATGATTTATCGTCGGCATTTTTTTTTGTAAGAACGCGCCTGGAGGTGCGTTCCTAAGAGGGGTATTCCTAGGATACTTACTCTACACTCTAAACTCAAAAGTATCTTCTGACAAGAAAAATGAATCACTATTCAAGCCCAATTACTTGTAGTAGATATTCATAATATTTACCTTCAGGTGGAGGAGGAACTCTTAATTCACCTTAATCATATTGAGGGCTTGGATATAGATTTATACCAATAGCGGTTTTAAAATGGTCCAACCCATTTTAAAACCTTGCTATGGTAAATGCCGTAGCTGTATTTGTTTAGTGCAATGAGCCATGCGACATTGGACTATTACTAATACGCTTACGGTATTACTTTTTTTAAATCTATACAAAACCATATTGGATTTCGCAAATAGATATTATCAAAAATACTATCTTGAATTATTATGGCCTTTATAACTTCGTGAATGTCCTTGAGTCTTTCTTTACTTGGTTGTATTTGAGGATTCTCTTCACATCCTAGGAAAGTGAGACAAGTAATTAGGGAAATAAAAAACTTGGTAATCTTCATTAATAGTTATTCATTATTAACTATTAATTACTACTGCTCTATCTTCAACATTCCCTTCAAGACATTCCCTTTTTCAAGAATGATTTCGTAGAGATAGATTCCAGTTCCCAAACCTTGACCACTAAAGTCATTTTGGTATATCCCCGCACTGCGGTAGACGATTTTACCTTCTAAGTTCATCACCTGCAGACTAAGATTAGGATAATCTTCCAGCATAGAGATAGGTAATACCCAAAAGTCGTTTTGTCCATCATTATTTGGTGTGATAAGGTTTTGTATATTCTCTCCTTTGAATTTCTCATTCAATTTGATCGTGTAGCGGGTCGTATCGATCGTTTGTATTCCCAGCGAATTGTAATCCGCTTTTAGTATAAATACTACGTTGTCGGTTTCATCTTTTATCTTGGAAGTGTATTCATACAACCCTTTCTCGAGGTCAAGTAGTTGGCCTTTTTCAGAGATCATGGAGTGTACCACTTTTACTTCATTTCCTACTTCCATTTTTTTACCTAGTGTAATCTTAGGATTATTATTCATAGCTAACTGGGTATCATTTTGGTGATACTGCACCATGACTTCGTTATAGAAAGTATCATAGGATAACACAAAAGTGGGTTTATTAAAAATAATCGCTATGGTTTTAATCGTATCTACACCAATGTGAAAATTAGATGCCTTATAGGCATATCCTTCATTGGTTACATTGATTAGCGTTCCATATTTAGGTTCAGAATGATGAATAGAAATATCAAAATCTGTATTCTTGGTCATATCTATATCGGCGTCGTATTGAATTGCTGCGGATTGTGAATGCTTCACCCGTTTCTTGCCTGATTTAGTAAAAAAGTATTGGAATTTACCTGGAGTCAAACCTGCTAAAGTGTAAACCGAATAGGCGTTTAAATCAATTTCCATATTAGTGGTAATAGAACCTTGCGCTATATTCGAGGAGGATCCAAAAAGTGAATAGACATCTACAGTTGATGGCAAAACCTCCCATTCATTTCCGTTCCAGCCTACTATTGTTAGATTTTTCAAACCACCATTGGTCAGCTTTTTGATTTCACTTTTGTCATTCCAACTCAATGAAAGTTTAGCTAAAACATTTCCATTGACATCCCAGTATTCTTTCGAACTCACTTGATAGAGTGAGGCTTGTTTTTTATTTGTAGGATAAGGACCATCGACAGGTAGCACTTGACTCACTCCTCCAAAAAAGGGACTAGTAATGGCTAGATTTGGACTCACGCCATAGTATGCCGCTTCGGTAGGACTTGTATATGCGGCCTTGTCTATTGCAGCTGGCTTGAATTGATTATTGTCTCCAATAGGAAAAATAAATTTATTCGACATAAAGGTGCGCACATAACCATCTACATAGGCCTTATCTGTAACACCTGACCATGAGGAGCCTGGCATAAAGCTGATAAAACTCTTATTAAGTCTGCGCTCCGTTCCTAAAATTCCAGAATTTGGATTGCCGTTGAATAAGCTTCTAAAATCCCACTCTTTATATACTCGCATATCGCCATTATTCTCAATAATCGTTCTACCATACGATTTTATCTGAGCATAACTTCTCTGCCCACAAATCAGTAGGAAACAACTAAAAAATAAAAGCGACCAGTTTTTCATCTATTATCTCAAATCTAAAATCTAATTTCTATCAAAAACTATTCATGGAGACTTACCCAAGCCGTACCATTGTATCCTTCAAATCTTCCTAAAGTTTGATTATAACGAATCATACCAGCCTCAGGAGCATCAGTTGTTTTTGCTTCATTGCCCAGCTTCAAAGCACCATTTATCACTAGTTTTACAGGAGCTGTAGTAGTGCCAATGGCCAAATTGCCACCCGTGAATACATGGTGTTTCAACGTATCTTCCGTATGGTAATTCATGTGGTTCGGGAGCATTCCAATTTTCCCTACTATTTGATTTGAAGGGTTGGTTATTTCCACAGAACCACTGTTACTTCCATTTCCTTGTTTGAGATGCACCTGACCAGTATTAGCACCTCCACTTACTTTGACATTTCCATTCACATCGAGCGCTTCGGCAGGAGTATTGACACCAAGTCCCATTTTGCCGCTTCTATACACATTTTGGTTTTCTTGATTCGCTGGGGATCCGTCCACGCTGTTTAACCATACACGATTCATCTCCTGCTCAGAGAGCACTCTTTGCCACTTTGAACCATCATTGTAGTAATAGCCAGGAAAAACCTTATTAGGGTCAGCGCCAGCTGTAACTGTATTGTAAACAATCATGCCAGCTACGTGCGCACCCAATGGATAGAAATCATTGGTGGCTCTTAACCTGAGTCTAGGCATTAATAATCCTTTTCGTGTGCCATCGGCTGTATCTATTTGCACTACAGCATTTGGGTCTAGTACATCGCCAATACCAAATCGCATCTGCGCCTTGGTCATGACAACCCCACTAAATAATAATGTGGTAAGTAAAATCTTCTTCATCTTAGTTGATTTATTTTTTTTATGCTTATCTCTAATTTTTAACCTCTAGCTTCTAATTGTCTAATATTACCCACTCAAATCCATCAAATCCTTCGAAATGATTATTTACCTGATTGAAACGCATTGTACCTTCTAAGAATGGCGGAGTTGCAGGTTTTTTGGTATAGTTTCCTTCATTTTGATTCGTTACGCGAATCATACATCCTCCACTATTTCTATCTATATTTGTTTGATTTCCCCATTGTTTGTAGGCCACTCCGTTTATGGCGCCTGTAGCAATAGGTCCTAGTGGATATATAGGTATAAATAAACCTTGAGGTCTTAAATCATTTGGTATTTTGACTGGGGTGAGCGTCTTAAACCATAATTCTGGACTGATATGATTAGCAGAAACTGAATTTTTAAACTTGGTAGCTTCCGTTAATGTATCATCCAAAAGATCATAGTTATGGAAGAATCGAATATTGACAAAACCATCCTGTGTCCCAGATGTGAGCTCTATAGTCCAGGTGATACCCATCACGAAACTTCCATCTTGGCCATCTATTCTACTAAATACTTTTGGACCATTGGGTGAACAGAGACATTTTCTGATTTTGATTTGGGTAGCAAATGCAGTCGTATTGGCACCTGCGCCTACAGGATTATGCTCGATTGCAAAGAAATAGCTATTGTCTACTGTTCCTGGCAGACCATAATAGGACCAGCCATTGGCTTCAAAAATTTTAATACAGGTGATATCGTCAAATGGGAATTTGTGACAATCAATCAACTTACTTGTCAAACAATCAGGACTTGCATTATCACTGGTTTTAACCAAATTCAATTTCGTAGAACCTTCTGTGCCGATACTCGCAGAATCTAGCTTAGTCTCGGCTATTACTGTATTATTCGCACCTAACCAATCCTGCAATATGGTGCCATAAATTTGTCTATAGTCATATTTGCGCTCACTAGCTGGATAATAAAAGGCCGTAGAACTAGATTGATTTGCATTAGCAGGTACATTCAAACTCGGGTGAGCTCCAATTATACCACTCTGAACCCCTTTTCCAATGACAAAAAATGGTGCAATATTCCCATGGTCAGTACCTGTACTTCCATTTTGTTTGACTTGTCTACCAAACTCACTAAAGGTTACGGTCATGACTTTATCCCCTATACCTAGCAATTCAATATCATTTTGGAATGAAGATATAGAATTAGAAACATCACCGAGTAGATTGGCATGAGCGCCTATATGAGTAGTTCCCGGAATCGCCTGTGTGTCATGTGTATCAAACCCACCGATAGTGACCATAAAAACTTTGGTTTTGGAACCACCCTTTATCAATCTAGCTACTGTTCGCAACTGTCGAGCCAAATTTGAATTAGGATAGGTGACTGGACTATTATTACCTGCAGTAAATACAGATATAATTCTGTTGTAGTAGGCATCCATACCTTTTTTCTACACCGCGAAGGAACTGCTGTATTTTACCATAATCACTTTCATCGGGAAGGTAGATCTCAGGTGCCAGCATACCAAATAGGGTTCCTTGCATGGAGGTGGCATTATATTCGATATTTTTATTATGGGTATGGTTGAAAATGAGACATGGATTGGAATTCCCAAAATGTAAGGCTACTGGGTCTTCCATAAGTCTATTTGGTGATCCAGCCATACCAGGCAAAACTGATTCTAGGTATCTTCCCATCATCCCATCGACCAAATTGGTCGGATTATTTCCATCTCTACCAGCAAACATCATATTTTCTGAGTCGAAATGGGAGTAGTTTGGTTTTGGATAGCCTACCCCATTTATAATAGCTAGTTTCCCAGCATTCAACAAGTCTGAGAAGGCAAACATCGAAGGGTGGAGACCAATATCAGAATTGAGGGCTATGATTGAGTTTGGACCAGTGTTGTTTAATTTTATATCGGGTCTTAAAAAGCTGTACTGTGCATATTCATTAAGGGGAATGACGGTATTTAATCCATCATTCGCGCCTGCCATTCTTACCATGACCACTACTCTATCTGAAACAGGATCACAGTTGGCAAATGGCGCAGCAGAGGCCCATGCATAGGAATTATTTAGAATCAATGGACTCGATAACCCTAGTGTGCCCGATACTTTTAAAAAACCTCTTCTTCCTATTCCCATATACAGTACTTTACATCACTTGATATTCAGTAGATCTAGCCATAGCTAGCAGCAATCTATTCACCGCAGTTCTTACTGCATTTTTTTTGGTAGCATTATTCACATCCGCTATCCATGTGTTCCATGTAGTCTGCCAATTGGCCTTTGATAGTCCATTGAGCAGCGCATTTTCAAAATAGCCATAGCGCAATCCCTTGGGCTTTGAAGGAAATAAAAGGTCCATTATTTCATCGATAAGTGTATCTGCATTGCCAGGATCTGTGAACCAACCAGATAATCTTAAATAATCAGGTGAATCTAATCGAGTGGTGAAGCCATTATTTGTATATCCGTTCAAATAGGTTTCTATCCAACCAGATTTATAGCGTTGATTTAGCGTAGCTATCGTCACCCAATTTTTATCATAATCGGGCTTGGCGCTATAGCCAGGATAACCACTGACATCTACGGAGTTAAATAATTGTATCCCTGATATCCAGATTCTGGAGCGCAGTGTATTATAAAAATTATGGAAATGCAATGGATTGGTCGTTGGATTTACAGTAGCTATATTTGTCTCTGCCATAAAATTTAACATCAATTCCACAGGGGATTTAATCTTACTGCCTATGTGTTCGTCTCCGACAATACTATCCTCTTCATCATAAAAATGCCAACTTTTAAGAAGCATTTTAACAGCGGATTCCAAGTTATAGGTAATCCCATTTTGGGTGCTCAAAAGGTGAGTAGACAAAGGGGTAATTATGTCAATTTCAACTTCTTGTGTAATATTTGAATTGACAAAGAAGCGATACAATCTTCTGGCATAGTTTCTAGCAGTTTCTTGTTGATTGAAAACCATATTGATAAAAGCCTGTAACTCGTCATAGACTGTATAAGCGCCTGTCAGGGTATTTGAGCCATTGATTGTCTGTCCGCCAAAGGCAGAACTGAAGGTTTTGTTCCCAGTATCATGTTGAGCTAAATTGCAAAGTCCTGTGGGAAGATTGGTGGCTGCATAGGTCCACCCCGCATTGGTAGGATTAGGTGCATGACCAGCGATATTGGTCGTCAACCCTTTATCTAGATAGTTCATACGCACATTGCCTCCATAGGTGCCAGTAAAGCCAGTAAGAACTCTCGCCGCCTGCTGCACATCGTGCTCTGTATAGTTGGTATAATTGCCTTCTTCTATTTGTTCTCCTTTTAGTATAGTGAATAACTCTAAGAATTCCCTGGAGTAGTTTTGGTTCGGGTTTGTTTTAATATTCAGGTAATTGCTCAAAAAATAAATCATTCGTTGATTTAATGTCATTTTAAATGCCAATTCCTTTAAACTCTTGTTGGTGTATTGCAAGAGGAGAGCCATATTGTCCCACTGCATATAAACAGAGGTATATGTAGTAATATATATACTGTGTAGAAACATAGAAAGCTTCCACTGAATGGTATCGCTTTTATGAGCATTGTGTAGCCAATAATTTATAAATTCATAAGAATAGTCATTATTATAGGTGGCATCAAAAGTTGCCCCTGGATTGTTAAAGTCCGGAAAATATTGAGAGCCATCTGTATTTTTGATAGGTTTGGCTTGGGCAGGAGCAGTAAATGTAAATAACTGATCTAGAGCCTGTGCTGGAGTTAGACCAGCCAATGCATTAGCTCGTGCCTTTGAGGGCCTATATGTAGCCCTTCGCAGAAGGTGCATGGCACCAGCAAATCCAAGTGGGGTGTTCTTCTCAGCTATTGAAGCCATAATTAAAAACTACTTGTTTAAAATTTACAATCACAAAAATAAATTAATTTTTTTTAAATTCCCTTTTTTTTTATGACTAATTGGATTAGTCTTGATTTCGATAGCTTATTGATTGTCAGTTTCTTTTCCGAACCATACAACGCCAAAGCTTTTGTAGATTCCTATGCCAATGGCATTCCACTTATCTGTTTTCCACATCCCTTCATTTATTATCACCGAATAGTGGCCTTTGCTTGCTTTCCAGCTTTTCAATGCATATTCAGCAGACATGACGAAGTCAGCGCAACATGCATTGGATCCACAGGCGATTTCATAACCATTGCCAGTATATGATGTCAATTCCTTTGGCTTGGACCACATACATTTAGATTCCGCATGGTTGGGTGTGTAGCAGCATGGTGTCCATTTTCCTTTTGCTGACCAACTGTGGGCATTGCAGTTGGCATTATCTGGTTTATTATTTACTAGGTCTTTTACATGCGCCTGGGCTACAGTTGTCAATGCAGGAGATAGCGGTATTGCGGGTAGTCCCTTTTCTTTGCGGTATTGCATCAGTATATCATACAGTTTTTTTTCCTCACTGCTCAAGGTTTGAGCATAGGAATTTTCAGAAATAAAGAAGAGGGCAATAGCAACGATGAATTTCATGTTGATGAGTTTTACTTAATTATACAAATATACTAAAAAAAATCACCTGGTGATATGCTTATTTAGAGGGTAAATTATAAATCTACTAACATACGAACATAGTGGGAGACTATGCTCAGCGGGGGGTATTACAATATTATGTATTCTATCTAGCCCTCTGAGTCCCTTGCAGGAGAATCAAAGGAAGGGAATTATCTAGACTATTTAGTTCATTAAATACCATAACAGATTTGAGTTAGCTTATCTATAATTTTATTGAACCGAAGTTCTTGATCTTCATAAAAAAGATTACCCAATATTGCTTCTTGCTTCACATTATCTTGTAAAATATCTTGAAAACAAGCTTGTAAGTATTTTTTAACCTCAGCATCTGCTGATGAAATAAGTTCGACAATATTAGCGGTGTAATTGAGAATGTAAACAATGTCTTCAAAATCATGACTTGTTCTTGGGTCAGAAATACCTCTGTCATAAAACGCAGTCAATTTAGTAGCTAAATAATATGGTAAGGAGAGGCATTTTATCTTTGTTCCGTCCAAATCTAATTCCAGCAATTGGCTAAACCCAGGTGCAAACCAAGGATTAGCGGATGCCCAACCTACTGCTTTTGTGGCCATCACATCTACTTTGATATCTTTATAGCGAAAACGACAAATAACATTGTCTTCGCTTGATTGATAAAAACCTTTTTGTATTAGGGTTGCTTGTATTTTTTCCAATTCACTCAGGCTCGCAATCTCCATACTGATATCGATGTCTTTTGTTGGGCGAACATCGTCAGCCGAACTATCATCAATATACATACTCACTACAGCACCTCCCACATAAACAACTTTATCGTTGAGTTCACCCAAGGCTAAAGCAATAGTGCGCGTTGCAATTCTATTAATTTGCGTGTTCTTTAGCATAATTTTTTGCGAAGAATTTCAATGGCTTTATTTTTTTCTCTTGCACGACCTACACGTAACGCATCACACAAAGCCATGTATTCATAAAATTCGGGATCTTTCAAACATGCTTCCGGTACTTTTTGATGCAAAGGTTCAATGGATTCACCACGCACTGTTCCTTCACCATAGGGCCATACATAAGCTTCTTCACTCACAATTTCTTGATTTAATGGTGGTGCTGAATGTGCCGTAGGTACACCTCTTACCTTTGCACCGAGCTGTTGTGGGTACACATAGCGCAAACCATGTTCTAAGAAATCTAAAATAGAAAGTTTCATCAAGCGTTTTTTGTCTTTAGCTATCAAACCCGACATGGAAGAACGGTGCAGACTTTCACTTACCTCGCTGCCACTGATGCCCAGTTCGATAGCTAAATCTTTCATTTGCCAAGACGTATCTTTTTTGGCCGCTATTTTCAATAAAATTACTATGTCGTGTGGGCGCATGCCGCTATGTTTTTTCATTGGCGTCTCTATTAATTGCGACAAAGATAGCAATTAATTCTCAATTCGCGAATCGCGAATTGAGAATTTGGATAAATTTTACTGTCGGCTTCCCCATTTTAAGTACAAATTCAAACTGGCCGTACTATGGGGAAGCCGACAAGATATCTCATTCTGAAAATTTAGTAATGATTAGATTGTTGGTGAATAACACCAACAAAATGAATAGCTAATGTCTAGCTATTATTTTAATTCGACGAGTACTTCATTGCGCATCATCCATGGCGGTGTCCATGGGGCATTGTATCCAGCGTAGGATGGATTCCCTTGTGTTTCTATGCCTTCCTTCGCCAGAGCCGCTAGTAACTGCGCTTGTACGCTTTTTATGCGGGCATCCGAGCGATACCAAGAGAAGCGCATCACGGCATATTTCAAAGCAGGAAGCTCGATGATTTCTATCCTCTTATCATTGGGTATGGGCAGTGATTCCATGGTATAGGAGCTGGGCATACCAAAAGATATGACATGAGCGTCTCCACGATTCACAGCTATCACCGGCGCTGTCATAGCTATGCTCTCGGAGGTCTGGCCGCTCTCACCCTTTTTTGCGACTACGGGCGCTGTCATGGCTATGTTTTCTTTTTTAGTATTGCCGCCAAAAATATAAGAGGCCAATATCCTAAATCCAGCTCGCATGGCTTCTTCATAAGATCCCTTGACGGTGGTGCGTGCCACGATATGCGGTGGATAGTCTCGTAGTTCGTAGCCATCCATCTTTTTGACTACAGTATAGGCTGCCTGCTCTACATTAGAGCCAAAATAGCCCCATATAGACCAGAGGCCAATAAGAGCCCCCAAGGCGATAAGTATATAATTCATTTTTTTCATTCGTTTAATTTAAGAATGTGGTTGTGTCTGGTGTTGGTTATCTATACATCAAATGTACATTAAAATTTTTATTCGGACATTTTCACACAGACGAATAAAAATTTTAATGGGAATTCAACTATACCCTTAAATCTAAGAATTATAATTTATAGGAGAAAGCTATACATTTTTATACCGTTTTCTCTTTCTCCTTCACTCCTCACATCTGACCAATTTATATTTTCTCCTAGCTGAGTCTCTCAGAGTGGACTCAGCATTGCTTATATATGGCTTCTTTTTTAGCACGAGTTACAAACTCGCGCTAGCGGGGGGTTACAAACTCGCGCTAGCGGGGCTTCATCTATTCGTCATGGCGGCTCATCTACTCGCCTTGGTGGTTCATCTGCTCGTCATGGCGCCTTATCTATCCGTCATGGTGGCTCATCTATTCGCCTTGGTGCCTCATCTATTCGTCATGGCGCCTCATCTGCTCGTCCTAGTGGCTATACTAGAGGCAAGGTCGGGTGATATGCTTATTTAGAGGGTAAATTATAAATTTACTAACACAAGAGCATAGTAGGAGACTGTGCTCAGCGGGACGAGTGCTTGTGTGGCGGCTAGTACGACTTGGTAATGGTTATGACTGCGAAGTGTTAGCATTATCTGTGTGTCGCTATTGATACAATTTTAAAAATATCTTGTCCTGCTCTTAAAGCATCCAAGAGTTGTTTGAACATAAATGCTGTTTCCATGTTCGTTTTCTCTTGAATCATCAAGAGTCTAGCAATTAAAATCAGAAATTTTATGCTATATTCTCCCTTGTCGGCAAGTGATTCATATTTCAGTGCCTCTTGATTTACTTCCTTCAACAAAGTTTCTACATTTAAAAGATTCATCCGCTCTTCTTCTGTCCTTAAAGGTTTAATATGTTCATTCCAAGCTGTAATTAAGAAGTCAAGAAATTGTTTAGTTTCTTCTTCGTTGGAGTGCATTTTCAAGAGTACGTCAACTGCCCAATGTATATGCTTAGGTGTTCTAATATTTGTCCATCCTGATCTCCTTGATTCATCTTTTTGTCTGTATTTCAGAAGGAGGTCAAACTCAGAAAGAGTTCCTTTGTATACAGCTAAAACATATCTGCCGTTTACTAGATACATGCCAAAGGCTGATTTCCTTTTGAAATCATATTTGGTAAACTCATAAGATTAATTCATTTCCATATTCAAGAATTGGTTCTTCTACTAAAAATAGTTCAAGTTCTTTTTTGTCATTGAAACCACCAATTTTTTGTCTGTAAGTAGTTGCTGTTTTTGGGTTTTCAATTTCAAGTTTTCTGTTTTTACTTATTGTCAAAAAATCTGCTTCTTGATCTATTCCTAAAAAGCGTCTGTTCGCTAAATTAGCTGCAATTCCTGTTGTCGAACTTCCTGTAAATGGATCCAAAATCCAAGCGTTTGGCTTTGTTGAAGCCAAAATTAAACGTGTCAAAACAGAAAGAGGTTTTTGAGTTGGGTGTTTTCCACAAGTTTTTTCCCAAGGTGCAATTGCATTTAATTTCCAGACATCTTTCATTTGTTTGTCACCGTTAAGTTGCTTCATTAGTTTATAATTGAAGTAATGTGGGACCTTTTCACTTTTTCTCGCCCAAATGATTTGTTCTGTTGAATATGTAAAATAGCGACAAGAAAAGTTTGGTGGTGGATTGGTTTTTTCCCAAGTAACAACATTTAGGATTTTAAAACCTAGTTCAGTTAAAATTTGTCCAACTGAAAAAATATTGTGTATTGTTCCGCTTATCCAAATGGTGGCATCATCTTTCATTTTATCGCGAACAGAAATTTGTTGGATTCTAACACACTTGAGTAATGTCAATTCCATAAACTAAACTAAACAATTCTAAATCTTCTAGTTGATTGAATTCACAAACTTCATTAATTGAAAAATCATTTTTGTCTATAAATTCTCTTAGAAATTTTGAAATAATAATTTCCCGAATAGGAATATCCATACCCCAAAACAAGATATTATTTTGTTCTATCATATAGAAATTATTACCATTACTTATTTCCATACTTTTTGATTTTTTTTACTTCTTTATCAAAATCAGAAATGAACTTTTGGTCTTGAATTCTTCTGAACTTTGAATATTCTGATTCCGCTTTTTTAATTGCCATCTCGTGAGATATTTTACCAGGATTGTTTAATAAATCGTAACGGTTTATTTTTAAAAATGAATCCAATGCTTCAACCCATTCATTCATTTTCATTGGAATATTTCTTTCTGCTTGTAATTCAGCAAAATTCAAATAAAGTTCTACAAGTCTGTTCAATTCGCTTATTTCCTTTTCCGATAAATAGTTTTTTGCAATGTTTGTATCTGACTTTAGAATTTTTCCATCTGGCGAATTTTTCCAAGTAGTTAAGCCCATATTAGGATTGTCAGCATTTGCTCTACTTTCAATGATTTCAGCAGCTGTATTTCCTGTAATTGCCCAATGAAGTTTATTTTGAACGGTTTTGTAAAAGTTTAACGTCAGGTCTGATTTAAGGTCATAATCTATACTACATTGAGCATAAATGTCCGTTATTTTTTGGTAGAATCTTCTTTCAGAAGCTCGGATTTCCCGAATTCTCTCAAGTAACTCTTCAAAATAATCCTTGCCAAATACCTGACCACCTTGTTTCAAGCGTTTATCATCTAAAACAAATCCTTTGATGATAAACTCTTTTAGCGTTTTGGTAGCCCAAATACGAAATTGAGTGCCTCTTTGAGATTTGATTCTGTATCCAACTGATATTATTACATCAAGATTATAATAGGAAACCTCATAATCTTTACCATCATCGGCAGTTGTTCGGAATTTCCGAACAACTTGATTTTCCTCTAATTCTCCTTCCTTAAAAACATTACTAATATGTTCACTTACCGTTGATTTTGACCTTTCAAACAACTCTTGCATTGCCTTTTGAGTAAGCCAAACTGTTTCATCATTAACAAAAACGTCTACCTTTACTTCGCCATCTTGAGAAGTGTATAAAATAAAATCGGAATTACTTGGAGTTATGTTTGACATCTTTTACTATTCTGATTTTAAAAATTCTGTTTCAACATAATCATCAGCATCTAGTACAATTTCTTCTTTCTTGTATAAATCTTGAATCTTTGAAAATGCTTCATCAGCAGAATTAGCTTCAATCTCAATAATTCTTGAAAGTGTTTCTTTTACTTCAATCTTAAATGTTTCCATATTTGATTTTTTTATAATTACCACGACTTACAAATTCAATTATACCTTTATCCCGTAATACTTGAAGTTGCTGTCTTATTTTGTCTTTGATGAAATTGTTACTTGGGTATTTCAACTTGAGTTTATCCTCAAATTTATAGACATCTTCTAACGAAAAGGTTTCTTTCTTAATTGAATCAACACAAGCCATTAAATCTAAAATCCAACCTTTTGAATCGATTGATTTTCCTCTTAAAAACAAAGTTTTATTAAAAGAGGATTCTACAATTTTCCTGTCAATTAATTTAGAATCTTTTATTAAAAAAACTTTACCTGCCTCAGCAACATTTGAAATGTCAATATTACAGCCAATCCAACCCGCACGTCTTGCAGTGGTTGATAGTGGTTTTCTTTTAATAATAATTTCTGTTGTAAAAAACTGCTTTGGAATAATAAGGAAATTCTCAACTAGCCAATTATTAGAATAGGTTAAAAAGAAAAAATTAGGATTTTGATTTGAATTTATCCTTTCAATCATTGTAGAATAAGCTCCGTCATTTATTGTAGTAGAAAGTTTTCCGTTTTTGCTTTTTAATTCAAATTCTTCTTTGCACTTTTTGCAATAAAAATCTGCTACAGGTCTATTATTTTCAAATTCATTTAATGGTATTTCTCCGCAGCAAGGACAATATGAGTTTTCTTTAACCCAATTCTCAGTTAAAACTCTAGCGATTTGCGAATTACTAGAATATCCCTCCGCAAGTTTTGTATTAAAACTCAAGTTCATTTTATGCAGCGAGTTTTGCGTTAGGGATTGCAGTGGAAATCCTTTTGTGAGGAACGAACAAAAGATTGGAACGGAAAGCCCGCCCGAAGGGAACGCCCAAATAATATTTTTCAGGATTTGCATTGATGCTTCTTCTTGCCTTTACTCTTGAAATAGAAAATTCAGAATAAATTTCATCAAAAAAATTGTCGTTTGTGTCTTTTCCCTTCACATCTGAATTGCTCAACATCCATTTGTGTCCTTGCTTTTCAAGTTTCGAGCAAAAATTTCTTAGTCTTATTTGTTCCTCATCATTGAATTCATCTTTTGCATAAGAATTGAAACTTGATGTATTACTCAATGGTTTATATGGTGGATCAAAATAAAAGAATGAATTAACAGAAGCGTTATTTAAGGTCTCTACATAATCTCCACAGAGAATTTCTACTTTCTGTAAAACATTACTTACAGCCATAATATTCTGGTCATCACAGATGGTGGGCTTCTTATAACTACCCATTGGAACATTATAACCATTGCTTTTATTTACTCTGTATAAACCGTTAAAACAAGTGCGATTGAGAAAAATAAACAAAGCGGCTTGTCCGCTTTTTTCTTCTTTTCTTGTGTTGTACAATTCTCTTTTTATGTAGTAATATTCCTTTTTTTCTTCATCCTTTCCTTCAAGGTCGTGATATTCATTTTGAAGAATTTGGAGAATAGAAATAAGTTCCTTTGGCTTTGACGCTATGATTCTATAAGCGTTTATCAAATCAGTATTTATGTCGTTAATAACAGCATTTTCTAATTTCGGAAAATTATCAAGCATCCAAAATAAAACAGCCCCACTTCCAACAAATGGTTCTATATATGTAAACTTTTTGCTAGTTATTTCAATTGGCAGAGACTTTTCAATCTCTGAAATTAGTTGGGTTTTTCCACCTGCCCATTTAAGAAAAGGTTTTGCAGTTCCGTTTTTCATATTAATGTTTTTAAAATATTTTTTGCTTTATTCAAACCTTGCATTGCGAAAGGGTCATTTTCAATGGTGTCGAGAAGCTTGTCACTAAGCCAAAGAGTAAGCAATTCTTCGTCCGTTGCGTTGTAAAATTTAGCAAGTTTAACTACTTGTTCTCTGGTCAGTCTTCTTTCGCCTCGTTCAATTTTACTAATTAAAGCGGTGTCGATTTCGAGATAAGCCGCAACCTGTCGTAGTAGTATACTCTTCGATTCTCTTATTGTCCTTATTTTTTCTCCGAGTGAATTCATTGTACACAGCTTGATTTGTCAATATGTGTCAAATGTAGCCAAAATAATTATTCCGTTGTCTATTAATTGTCGAGAAATTATTCACATTCTGGGTGCGTTGGCTAGAAAGCGGCTTCCCGAAAAGTCGTGACAGGCTTTTTGGTTTTGCGATGGGTATTTACTCCCACACGTGCGGCATAAGATTTATATCTATTGGCATAAGACATAAATCTCATTGGTAATACTTGGAAAAATAATAATAGATTTGTCTAATGTTAAATTTACAATTGCGAATGTATCAATCGAAAGAAAACAGATTTAAGCATCCTATTTTGGGCTATTTCCCCTTGACTCTTTTATTTTTTACTCTCTTATGGTTTGAAACGCCTCTTTTAGCACAAGAAACGAGCTTCAAAACCAATGGTCCTGATGATTTCAGAGAGAGCCATTACGCCCTTATCCATGCTAAGGTATACAAAGATTTCCAAACCATTTTGCCAAATGCTACCGTGGTGATTAAAAACGGAAAAATTGTCGATATCAATACTAGTGGAACTTTCCCGGTCGGAGCTGTGGTTCGTGATTTGAAAGGAAAATTCATTTATCCTTCTTTTATAGATATCTACTCAGATTATGGTATGCCTAAGGTCAAAAAAGGAACCAAAGAAGAAGGAGTACAATACGAATCCAATACTAAAGGGGCTTATGGCTGGAATCAAGCCATACACAGTGATTTCGATGCTAGTAGAAATTTTGTAAAAGACGACTCGGCTGCTATGGTTTATCGCAAGCAAGGTTTTGGTACCGTCGTATCGCATCAGAAAGATGGTATAGCCAGAGGAACAGCCACTCTCGTGCTACTGGGCAATGAAAAAGAAAATGTATTGATAAAAAATAGCCGAATGGCTTCGGTATTTTCTTTTGATAAAGGGAGCTCCACCCAAGAGTATCCAACTAGCTTGATGGGCTCTATAGCGCTACTTCGCCAAACACACCTAGATGCCAATTGGTATTCAAAAGCGTTGGCCACCAAGGAGTACAACATCCATTTAGAGGCCTGGAATGAGAATAAGAAACTCATTTCCTTTTTTGATGCAGGAAACTGGGAAACTATTTTGCGAGCAGATAAGGTCGGCGATGAATTTGGCATTCAATATATATTTCGAACCGATGGGAGCGAGTATCAACGTATAGAGGAAATCAAAAATACCAAAGGCAAACTCATTGTGCCGCTCAACTACCCAAAGGCCTATGAGGTGAGCGATATATACAAAACACAATTTGTCGATTTAATCGAGATGAAGCATTGGGAGCACGCTCCTGCTAATTGTACCTATTTGGATAGAAATAAAATTGATTTTGCCATTACATCGGATCAATTGGAAAAGCGCGATGACTTCTTAAAAAACCTTCGAATAGCATTGAAATATGGGATATCAGAGTCGGCTTTGCTCAAAGCTTTGACCTATAATCCTGCACAATTTTTAAATATATACAATGAGTTTGGAAGTATAGAAAAAGGAAAATGGGCGAATTTCTTTATCTCAGATAAAAATATATTTGATGAGCGCGCGCAGATAATAGAAAACTGGGTAGGGGGTAAAAAGTATATCATTCAAAAAATAGAAGACTATGATATTAGGGGCAGCTATCGTTTATCGACCCTCGCAGGAATACCTTCCTTATCGACTAAAAAAATGATTTTGAGCGGGGAAAAAAACGCACCGAAAATGCAAGTAATATTTACCGATACCCTCAAGATAGATGTCAAACTGGAACGCAATGGCAAGGATATCGCTTTTTCAATGATTCCTTTTCCTTCAGACGAGAATAAAAAATATTTTTTCACAGGCACCATAGACCCAGCAAGCCATAGTTGGCAAGGCATAGGGAAGTACCCAAATGGCTCTGAGTTCAAATGGATAGTTCAGCGGGATAGCAGCTACACGGACACGAGCAAGCGAAAAATGGATAGTGTGGCTATCGCATCGCTCAGTAAAATAACCTATCCTATGCATGGATACGGATTTGATAAACTACCTATACATGAAAATGTCTTATTCAAAAATGCTACGCTCTGGACGAATGAGGCTGAAGGAATTTCACCGTTATCCGATTTAATAATAAAAAATGGAAAGATAGTCCAAGTGGGCAAAAATCTATCTTGTGCAGATTGCAAAATAGTGGATGCCACAGGCAAGCATTTGACAGCAGGTATCATAGATGAGCATACGCACATAGCGCTGCGTGGGGTCAATGAAGGCTCAAAGAGTATCAGCGCTGAGGTGCGTATGGGCGATGTCATTAATCCTTCAGATATCAATATCTATAGACATTTAGCTGGTGGAGTTACAGCTGCCCAGTTGCTTCATGGCTCAGCCAATGCTATAGGCGGTCAGTCTGCCTTAATAAAAATGCGTTGGGGCTACACTGGAGATCAAATGAAGATTGAAGGTGCCGATGGATTTATAAAATTTGCATTAGGAGAAAATGTTAAACAGTCCAACTGGGGTCCTAAATTTAATACGCGTTATCCGCAAACGAGAATGGGTGTGGAGCAGACTTATGTCAATTATTTTACCAAGGCTCAAGAGTATTTGAAAAATGTGCAAACAGACCCCAATAATACGAGAAAGGATTTGGAGCTTGAAGCGATGGCTGAGATTTTGAATAAGAAAAGATTCATCACTTGCCACTCTTATGTTCAGTCTGAAATCACTATGCTGATGAGGGTTGCTGAGCGGTTCAATTTTAAAGTAAATACATTTACCCATATTCTCGAAGGATACAAAGTGGCGGATAAAATGAAAAATCATGGGGTGTACGCCTCTTCATTTTCAGACTGGTGGGCCTATAAGTTTGAAGTGATTGATGCGATCCCGCAAAATGCAGGCATTTTGACCCAAATGGGTGTCACGACCGCTATCAATTCCGACGATGCGGAGATGGCACGCAGGCTCAATCAGGAAGCGGCCAAAAGTGTGAAGTATGCCAAAATGAGCGAGGAAGATGCCTGGAAAATGGTTACCCTCAATCCTGCGAAAATGCTTCATTTGGATCATAAAATGGGTAGTCTTAAAGTGGGTAAAGATGCCGATATAGTGCTGTGGTCAGACAATCCATTATCCATTTATGCTGTAGCAGAGCGCACCTATGTGGATGGCAAGTGCTTCTATTCATTAGAACAAACCAATACCTTGAATGAACGCATCAAGATAGAGCGCGCCAAACTGATTCAAAAGATGACCGAGGAGAAAAAAACGGGTGCAGAGACGCAAGAACCCGCAAAAAAACAAAAATATTCATTTAGCTGCGGCAATGAATCTGAATGTTTACATTGATATATTTTATACATAAAAATCGACCCATGAGATGTCCGAATATTAAATTTTTAATTCATTTCGTTTTAATTCCGTTGCATGTTGTTTCGCAAGATATTCCAACTCCAGCACTCAAGCAGTCTGAACAAATTTGCATTAAAGGTGCTACTATTCATGTCGGCAATGGTCAGGTTTTGGAAGATGCTTATCTAATTTTTGAAAATGGAAAAATCTTAGATATCTATTCCGCTAAAGTTGGCAAAGGAAAGGAACCAGCATGTAAAACGATTGATGCAGGCGGCAAACATATTTATCCAGCATTGATAGGACTAAATACGCATCTCGGTCTAGCTGAAATAGAGGCAGTGCGCGCTACCAACGATGGAATAGAACAGGGAAGTCAAAATGCGAATGTCCGTTCTATCGTGTCCTACAATACGGATTCACGTGTGACCCCTACTGTGCGGAGCAATGGTGTATTGTATGCCCAGATAGTGCCCGGAGGCGGCATTGTCTCAGGAACTACTTCTCTGGTGCAGCTCGATGCTTGGAACTGGGAGGATGCAGCTATAGTAGCAGAAGAAGGAGCTGTATTAAATTGGCCTAGATTATTCAACAAGTCGGGTTGGTGGGCAGAGGCCAAAGGGTTTGAAGTGAATAAAGATTATGAGCAGCAACGTCAAGAAATCATAGACTATTTCATGGAAGCGAGAGGTTATTCGCAGGCAGATTATCCAAAGAAGAATTTGAGATTTGAGAGTTTGAAAGAGGTCGTTCACGGCAAACGCAGACTATACATCAATGCCAATCATATCAAGGAAATATTGCATGCAATTGATTTTGCAGAGCAATTGGGTTTGAAGATAACCTTGATTGGCGCAGCCGATGCCTATCATATAGCTGATCTGCTAGCCAAGAAAAATATACCAGTGATACTCGGACGAACGCATGAACTGCCGAATTATGCAGATGAAGACATTCACCAACCTTACAAAACTCCTGCCATTTTGAAAAAGGCAGGGGTACTCTTTGCTATCAGCAATGAAGGTTTCTGGCAGGTGCGAAACCTCGCATTTCAAGCGGGACAGTCCGTTCCCTTTGGATTGACCAAAGAAGAAGCTATTATGTCTATTACCCTCCATCCAGCTAAAATTTTAGGTGTGGAGAATAGATTAGGTTCCCTAGAGATAGGCAAAGATGCGAGTTTTATCATATCGGATGGCGACGTGCTAGATATGCGCACATCCATTATATCTAGTGCTTATATTGAAGGCAGGCTGGTGGATTTGGGAAATAAGCAAACAGACTTGTACCATAAATATTTGCAGAAATACGGTCTCGAGGTGAAGTGAAAATAATATTGAATATTTTTTCTAAGAATCATTTAATTAGGATTCAATGTCGTTTAGATAAGAATACGAATGCTGCGCGAGACACGCAGCATGGCGAACTGCAATGGTTGGTGTCCCCAGGAACCAAACACGAACTAAACGACATTGAAATAGGATTCTTCAACTTTCTGTGTCTCCATGTTTTTATTGTATGAATTAGCCTTGTTTTGAAGTAATTTAACACTGACAGATTTCATTTTGTATTTTCTTTTTTATAGATTTGCCAAGTTGTAAGTTTTGCAGCTAATTCAAATTAGAATTTTAAATAAATAATTTTTATAAATGAGCACAAAAGGGCTTTCTTCATTGACCAAGAAGTACATTATGGGACTTTCTGGGATTTTTCTCATCCTATTTCTCATCGTTCACTGCGGATTAAACTGTTTGGTCTTTTTGCGAGATGGTGGAGTTACCTTCTCTCATGCTGCCCACTTTATGGGAAGTAATATCCTAATGCGAACGCTAGAATGGGGATTAGTAATTGGTTTTCTGGTACACATTTTTGACGGATTCACCCTTTGGTATCAAAACGCCAAGGCTCGTCCGCAAGGATATGCTAAAGTCGATGCTTCTAAAAATTCACCTTGGTATTCCAGAAGTATGGGCATACTAGGTAGCCTGCTACTCATGTTTTTAATTATTCATGCAGGTGATTTTTGGATTCCAAATAGACTGAGTCAATTTAATACTGGTCAAGAAAAAGATTTGTTTGCTATGATGAAAGAAGAATTTAGCAATCCTTTTATAGTATTTTTGTATGTGGCATCTTGCTTTTCTTTGTTTTGGCATTTATTGCATGGGTTCAAATCAGCTTTCCAATCCTTGGGGTTGAATCATAGCAAATATAATGGCGCGATAGAAAAGGCAGGAATTGCATTCTCTATTATTGTACCAACTCTATTTGCTTTGATGCCTTTAGGTTTTTATTTTGGAATTGTAAAGTAATTAATTGAATTAATAGAATAACATAGATATGTCATTAGAAAGTAAAATACCAGCAGGAAATATTTCAGAAAAATGGACTAATTTTAAGTCTAACTGTAAATTGGTCAATCCAGCGAATAAGCGTTCGATTGATGTCATAGTTGTAGGAACAGGATTGGCTGGTAGTTCGGCTGCTGCATCCCTAGCAGAGATGGGTTATAATGTCAAGGCATTTTGTTTTCAAGATAGTCCCCGCAGGGCACATTCTATAGCTGCTCAGGGTGGTATCAATGCAGCGAAGAATTATCAGAATGATGGTGATAGTGCCTATAGATTGTTTTACGATACCATCAAAGGAGGAGATTATAGAGCAAGGGAGGCCAATGTGCATAGATTGGCAGAAGTTTCCGCCAGCATAATCGATCAATGCGTAGCGCAAGGTGTTCCTTTTGCTAGAGATTATGGTGGATTATTAGATAATCGTTCTTTCGGGGGCACACAGGTTCAGCGTACTTTTTATGCAGCAGGTCAAACTGGTCAGCAGCTTTTGTTGGGGGCTTATTCGGCTCTTTCTCGTCAAATAGCCAAGGGTACTGTAGTTATGTACAATAGACATGAAATGCTCGATATTGTCATCATAGATGGAAAAGCGAGAGGTATTATCGCTCGAAATTTGATGACAGGAGAAATCGAAAGGCATTCGGCACATGCAGTATTGCTCTGTACAGGAGGTTATGGGAATGTATTTTTCTTATCGACCAACGCAATGGGCAGCAATGTGACAGCGGCTTGGAAGGCTTATAAAAAAGGAGCTTATTTTGCTAATCCGTGTTACACACAGATACATCCAACTTGTATCCCCGTGAGTGGTGACCATCAGTCCAAACTGACTTTGATGTCCGAATCATTGAGAAATGATGGTAGGATATGGGTACCAGCAAAGCTTGAAGATGCCAAGGCAATCCGTGAAGGAAAATTGAAGCCTACTCAACTGAAAGAAGAAGAACGAGATTATTACTTAGAGAGAAGATACCCAGCTTTTGGCAACCTGGTTCCGAGAGATATAGCTTCCCGAGCAGCCAAAGAGCGCTGTGATGCGGGCTTTGGGGTCAATAAAACAGGTGAAGCGGTATATCTAGACTATTCAGCTGCCTTCGTTCGATACGGAAAGACGCAAGCCAAACTCAAGAATATAGAAAACCCGTCGGAGGAGGAAATATTGGCACTAGGTAAGGCTGTTGTGAAAGAAAAATATGGCAATCTTTTCCAGATGTATGAAAAGATCGTAGATGAAAATCCATATGAAACGCCGATGATGATTTATCCAGCGGTGCATTATACGATGGGTGGTCTTTGGGTAGATTATCATTTGATGACCTCTATACCTGGTTGCTATGCACTAGGAGAAGCGAATTTCAGCGATCATGGAGCGAATAGACTAGGCGCTTCGGCTTTGATGCAAGGTCTGGCTGATGGATATTTCGTGATTCCATATACCATTGGAGAATATTTGTCGAGTGAAATCAGAACGGGTCCTATTTCTGAAGATTTGCCTGAATTTGTAGAAGCTGAGAAAAAAGTTGTAGATATGCTGAATCAGTTCGTCAATAACAAAGGATCACATTCGGTGGATTATTACCACAAAAAATTGGGTAAGATCATGTGGGATAAGTGTGGTATGGCGCGAAATGAGGCAGGATTGAATCAAGCAATTACAGAAATTCAAGCATTGAGAAAAGAGTTCTGGGCAGAAGTTAAAGTGCCTGGCAAGGTAAATGAGCTCAATCCAGAACTAGAAAAAGCAGCAAGAGTGGCGGACTTCATCGAATTAGGTGAACTTATGTGTCGCGATGCTTTGATGCGAAATGAAAGCTGCGGTGGACATTTCCGTGAAGAATATCAAGACTCTGAAGGAGAAACTCTGCGCGATGATGAAAATTTCAAATTCGTAGGAGCTTGGCAATTCAATGGAGTAGAAGCAGATCCTACCCTGCATAAGGAAGAACTTGTCTATGAGAATATTAAGATAGCGAGTCGAAATTATAAATAGTTATCTAGTGGAAAGACAAAGTTTAAGGGTTGTTAACCAATTTCATTAACTACCGTGGATACTTATTTGGGTCTTGCGAAGTATGAAAAATGGATACAATATCAATTAAACTCATTTCTTCAATTAAACAATGGATGATAATATAGGGAAATTTAGGCAGCGGAAATACTCTATAATCAGAAATTTTTTCTTCAAAGAAAGGTGCTTAAGCAATATTTGAAAACACTCATCTAGTTCTTCATCGAAGTTAAATACAATTCTAGGACTGATTTGTAAATAATAATTTAACGCAAGTTCAATATCAGCTACAGCTTCTTTTCTTAGCGTAATTTCAAAAGCCATAATCAGCATATTTGTCTTTAATTCTTGACTTTAGTTCATTTAAGGTAATAGATTCATCAAGCGAAACAGAGCGTCTTGATTCTAATCTTGAATCATTTTAGGAGTGAATACATTTTCAAATTAATCTACTTTATTCTCAAATGAAATATCCTTAAACTCGGCAAGCATTTGTTTGTAATAACTAATACCAATAGCGGTTTTAAAATGGTCCAACCCATTTTAAAACCTTGCTATGGTAGATGCCGTAGCTGTATTTGTTTAGTGCAATGAGCCATGCGACATTGGACTATTACTAATACGCTTACGGTATAAGTTTATTGTCCGGTATATGAATAGTAATCAATGCCATATCAATTTGTTTAATACAAAAATAACGATCTTATGGTGAATTTGTTAGAAGATCCTTAATGTACAGGTATCAAAAACTAATTTTCGTGCCCAGAACAATTGCTACTAAACAAAGAGTAAATTTACCAATAGAATATAAAAGCACTTGTCCCCAAGCACCTGAATTAATTTGCTGTAAGACTTCATAACTAAACGTGGAATAAGTGCTCATGCCTCCACAAATTCCAATAGCAATGAGGAGTTTTAGTTGATTGTTTTCATTATGCTGAATGAGGTAATTCATCGTTATTCCTAATATAAAACATGCTAAAACATTAGAAATAAGTGTGTAAATAGGAAGGATGAAATTGTATTTATTGAGCAATAGAGACAACGCATATCGAATGCATCCGCCAACTCCACTGCCTAGAAAAACATAAAGGAAATTTTGCACTAATCAATGCTGGATAATGAGTTTTCAATAATGCCAACGGCCTCTATGATTTGAGCTTCATTAATGACAAGTGGTGGCGCAAAACGAATGATATTGCCATGAGTTGGTTTTGCTAGTAAGCCATTTTCTGCCATTTTTATACAAATATTCCATGCGGTCTTACTTTCTTGGGTGTCGTTTATTTCTAATGCATTAAGCAATCCTCGTCCTCTTATTTCTTTAATCCACTTAGACTTCACTTTGCCTAATTCTGTTCTAAACAATACACCCATTTTCTCTGCGTTCTCAGCTAGTTTTTCCTCTATCACTACTTTTAGAGCTTCGGTAGCTACTGCACAAGCCAATGGATTTCCACCATAGGTAGATCCATGCTCACCAGGTTTAATGCAGAGCATAATATCGTCATCGGCAAGTACGGCAGATACTGGCAACACTCCACCTGATAAAGCTTTGCCAAGGATGAGCATATCGGGCTTTATGCCCATATGATCACAAGCTAACATTTTACCTGTTCGTGCGATTCCTGTCTGAATTTCGTCAGCTATAAATAGAACTTTATTTTCTTTACAGATTTGAGCACAAGATTTTAGATAATCATCCTCTGGTATAATGATACCAGCTTCACCTTGTATGGGCTCTATAAAGAATCCTACAATGTTTTTATTAGTTGAAATTTCTGTTTTAAAAGCCTCTAAATTTCCATATTCTACCACTTTTAGATTGGGTAGATAAGGCCCAAAATCATTTCGGCTACTAGCTTCGGTACTCGCCGAAATGATGGCTAATGTTCTACCATGAAAATTTCCTGTAGCAAACAATATAACTGCTTCATTTTGAGGAATACCCTTTTTGAGATAAGCCCATTTTCTGCAAAGCTTCAAGGCCGTTTCTACAGCCTCAGCACCAGAATTCATAGGTAATAATTTGTCGTATCCAAACAACTTGGTGACAAATTCTTCGTATTTCCCGAGTTCACTATTGTAAAATGCTCGAGAAGTCAAGGTGATTTTTTTTGCTTGATCTGTCAGAGCTTTTAAGATTCTCGGATGGCTGTGTCCTTGGTTGACAGCGGAATATGCTGAGAGAAAGTCAAAATATCTCTTTCCATCCACGTCCCACACATAAACACCTTTACCCCTCTCCAGCACGACTGGAATAGGATGATAGTTATGCGCTCCATATCTTTCTTCTATGGATATTAATTGCTCACTTAAAGACATGGTTTGATTCATGTTTAATCAATTAGAAATAGTTATCCTTTGGCAAAAAGTAATCGTAAGTTTGTATCGTCAATAAGTCAAAAAAATTAAAACGTATAATTCACCACTTACAACTAGTTAAGGCCAAATACCCATCTGAGCATAATCGCTACCTACCTTGTTTAGAGCGACTATAAATGCAGCAGTGCGCATATCATATTGACCATTGCCGTTCTTCCATTGTTGACGAATCGTTGAGTAGGCCTTTGCCATGGTATCAGCCAAGCCAGAATTAACTAAATCTACCTCTTCAGGTCCTTTAGTGAACATTTTGCGCTCCATTTCATCCATTTTCTTGCCTGTCATCTTTTCTAGAAGAGCAGCGATATCTGCATTGTGTTCCTCTTCATGTTTCTTTTGCATTCTGCCAAATCGAACGTGTGATAAGTTTTTTAACCATTCGAAATAGGAGACAGTAACACCGCCAGCATTGATATACATATCAGGAATAATCAGTACTCCTTTTGAAAACAATATTTCTGAAGCCTCTGCTGATACTGGACCATTAGCCGCTTCACCGATCACTTTGGCTTTGATATTTTCTACATTCGCCATGGTGATTTGATTTTCTAAGGCTGCAGGTATTAATATATCACATGCTAATTCTAAAGCATCCGAACTTTTCGCCATATTGGTAGAACCAGGGAAATTCAAAATAGAACCTGTCGCCTTTCTATGCTGAAATACGGCTTCGACATCAAGACCATTTTCATTAAATATAGCGCCTTCGTATTCTGCAATAGAAACTACCTTACAGCCATACTGCTGCATAAATAGTGCCGAGTAGTAGCCTACATTGCCTAAACCTTGCACCACAACGGTTTTTCCTTCTAGTCCTGTGGTCAAGCCAAGCGCTTTCATGTCATCTTCATAGCTAAATACTTCTTTTAATGCGTAAGAAACACCTCGACCTGTGGCTGCTGTTCTACCCGCTACACCACCCAGACTCACTGGTTTACCTGTGACACAACCTAGTCCATCTAGTTCACCATTGCTAAATGTCATATAGGTATCTACAATCCATGCCATTTCTCGTTCTCCAGAACCATAATCTGGCGCTGGAACATCAAGACCAGGACCTATAAAATTTTTCTTGATAAGTTCAGAAGTATATCTTCTAGTTACTTTTTCAACTATTTCCGCAGGCTCGTTTTTAGAGTCAATTTTTATTCCCCCTTTAGCACCACCAAATGGTACATCAACTAAGGCACATTTATATGTCATAAGGGATGCCAAAGCCATGACTTCTTCCTGATCTATATGCATACTGTATCGGATGCCACCTTTGGTAGGCATTCTGTGATGACTATGCTGAACTCTGTACGCCTCGAAAACACGCACCTTCCCGTCCTCTCCTTTCACAGGAAAATTTAAGCGTAATACATTATTACAAGTTTTGATTTGTGACAATAATCCTTCTTCCATATTGATAAATTTGGAAGCTTTATCGGTATAGTAGCCTACACCTTCAAAAAAACTGAGTTCTTTTTTTGCTGACATGTTTTGAAAAAATTATTTTTTTAGTTGTTTGGATAGATGTAATAATGCGAAACTAATTCCTAGGAAAATAATAAACAAAACAATCACCACGACGGCGAATTTATCACTATTAACTACCCATTGATTGAGACTTTCCATTTTTCTCGCTTATTACAAAGTATAAAGAAGCAAAAGTAAGCCTTTTGACATGCTAATTGGAATCTTTTTTCAACAATAATAGCCTATATTGTGGAATTTCAGGATGTTATATTGAAATTAGAATTTGCACGGATAATAATACTCAAACACGGACAGACCTAGCTTTAGATCCAAATCATTGGGAAATTATACTTATTGGCGGCAAACCATGATTTGAAATTTTCATTAAACGGAGATGTCATATTATAAAAAATGGGGTTTGTCAGTTAAACCTTAACGTAATTTGCATCATCTTAGAATCATAAATAGTTTAATTAATTAATATATGAAGAAGTTATTTTTAGTATTAGCTCTTATGACAAATGGTACAGCATCCCTTATGGCGTTTCAAACTGCTCCAGCCCAGGCTGGCACAGCCCAAGAAAGAGCTAAAAAAGGCGCAGACTATATGTCTAAGGAATTAGGTCTAAGCGATGACCAAAAGGCAAAATGGGAAGCAGCTGCTCTGGAGAGAATTATAGCCAATGCGCCTGCAGTAGAGAAGCTGAAGGGAAGCACGACTCCTCAAGAAAGGAAATCTATGCGTGCTGCCATCAAATCAAATCAGGAAAGGTTTGACGCTGCGGTATCGGCTTTTTTAACCGCCGAGCAAAAGACGAAATATAATGCAGTGAAGGAATCTATCAAAAAGAAAATGATAGAAAGAGTCAAGCATAGAAAGAGCCAAGAAGGCGCAGATATAGACTTTTGACGAATTTATACTGACGTTCGTTATAGCCCTTCTACATTAAATTATAGATTATACATAATGTCGGCTCCCCTATGTTCTGGGCATAGAATTTGCAGTCTCCGCTCGCAGTAGGGTGAAGAAATGTTTCACGAAGTTGGAACTTTGTTAAAATTTAGGTCAATTCGTAATTTAAGAAGAAACGTTCGGTCATTGAAGGCAATAAGAGTGAAGAATCAGAATGATGAAAAGTGTATTGAGAAATAAAAGATTCCACTACACTACGACAACTTGTCCTGTTGAAACGATAGAATCACAGATTCTGAGCGGTTTGTTAATACAAATGTATTAGCAACTTTCCACCCATACTCATTTACTAATCATTCAATGATTGGTAAATCGGTAGAAGTAGCTTCTTTAATCCAAATTAATCATTAGAAATTATTAATCGCATAATATTTTGTAATTCAGCCAAATAAAATTTGACTGAAACAAAATCTATATCGGGTTTAATTTTCATGTTCATTAATTTTATCAATAATCTTTTCAGTTAGTATTTTGAAATCAATGTAAGCACTTCTCACAGCATTTAAATGAGCACCTA
This sequence comes from Sphingobacteriales bacterium, assembly GCA_021297855.1. GTDB lineage: Bacteria > Bacteroidota > Bacteroidia > Chitinophagales > JADJOU01 > CHPMRC01. The sequence continues at coordinate 35,061 of JAJTHM010000045.1, forward strand.
TTGCACCATCAGATGGCTTTAATAAGAAAATAGGCTTTCTTGATTCCATAGCCATAGGAATAAGACTATGATAATGCTTCAGAAGAGATAAACAATTTTCGTCTTCATCAACAGTTTTATCGATAAGTAGTGATCCCTTCAAAACCGCTTCTACAAAAACTCGTGGAATTCTATTAGCCCATTTTAAATAAGACTTTACTGGACGACTTTCTTTAATACCATGCTGCATAATAACATACCCTAGAGGCTTTATTGCAGAATGCGGCAATTTCAAATCTTTATCTGGATTTTCAGTTTTCCTCTTATCCCATTCTTTTCTCCATTTATCTAATCTGCTTCCAAGGTTTTTGAGACCTTGCAAAGAAAACAAATCTGCTGCCATAGGCACAACTACATAATCAACCGCAATAAGTGTTGCTCTATTAATTGCTCCAAAGTTGGGACCAATATCAATTACACAGTAATCTGCATTCATTCGATTCCCAGATTCATCAATTGCTCTATAAAAAGATGAAATTATCCTGAAAGCTGCCTCATCGCCATCATTGCATTTTCCCCAATTTTCACTTAATTTATCTTCAAACATTGATAGTTCTAGGTCGCCTGCTAGTAATCCTATTTTATCAGTTATTGTATGTATTGTTGCAGGTTTTATATCGCCAATACCTCTATCTAAGGGTTTTACTGCATCTAAAATTGTTGGTCTTTCATTTTCATTTTCATAAATATCCGCCAACTTCTCATCGCTAAGAAACATTGAAGTTAGATTTGCCTGTGGATCTAAATCTACAGCTAAACATCTGTAACCCAGCTCAGCTAACATGTATGAGAAATGATAGACTAATGTTGTTTTGCCAACTCCACCTTTATTATTAAAGAAAGCTATTGTTTTCATTCTGGTTTTTTATATATTATGGCGGAAAAACTAGTTGGTTGATCAAACAAAAATTCTGGCTCTGGATTCCCATTTTTTATTAATGCAGCACTAGCCCTTTGCACACCTAAATTAAATCTGTTTACATAACCTAAGTTATATGCTGCTTCAGCTATTGTTGGATTCCTATAATCATTTTCTCTTGGAAAATTTTCAGGTCTGGCTTTACCAAACAAACCACCTGCATTGGATATTTCAATCCTATTATTGAATTCATAAAACTTGATAGCGGCATTCGACTGGTAATCTCTATGGATAATGGCATTAAATAGTAATTCTTTAATAGCTGAAATAGGCAAATTAAACTGATGTTCTTCCCCAATATTATACAAAACCTTTCTTATAATATTCGATTTGATAAACTCTTCCATGACTCTCATTTGGGTGCATAAATCACCTTCAAATCTTGTCTCAAAATCAAAATCACTAACTTCGTCATCACCACTAAACCGAACATATTGAACAGCAGCACCGTGAATGAAAAATCGAGGGTTGGCTCCAAACATCAAGATAGCCGCATTGGTGGGGCAATCCGCATTTAGGTCATAAAACTTTAATGAGGCTAATTGTTCCTTTATTTCTCTGCCATTGGCTAATAATGATTCTTCATCAATTGCAGTAGGTAAATAGGTAAGTTTGAAAATATCAATACTTATATCGCTTAAAGTGCTACCATAACAAGGTAAGGTATCCCAAGAAGTAGCAAAAGAACTTCTTTTTTCACTCAATATCCTTTCTTCAACATCTGTTGCATAGCCTTTTCGAGGGCCAATTCTAATACATACTTTCCCCTTAAATCTTGCTGGGGGCTGAAAACTTGGCTGAACCTCTGCCACCGCTACATAACCATCTGTGTATTCAAAACCTGCGACAACAATAACGGGTGGAGGAACTATCCTTCCATCAGTTCTATAATCCATCAATGTTTGAAGTATTTTTTCATCTTTTGGCAAACCACAGCGGCTTCCATTATCATTAACCCCTACAATTAAATAACCAGGTTTAATATGGGCAGGAAAGTCATTACAAAACGAGCATATTGCTTCTCCAAATTTGTTAGCATCATTTGTAGAAATTGTTTTTTCTACTCTATCTTGCTCTATATCGGCTATTAATTTATCTAATTCTTCTCTCGTTATCATAGTGCAAATTTAGTTTATTTCAGTTTTTCTTTTAATTTCTTCTTCGAAATCATCTTCAACAAATTCAAAACCCCAAACATCTGTTAATACTTGATTGATTTTATTTTGGGCTTCGTTTTTCATTTTTATTAATCGTGTCAAAACTTCAATTTGTGTCTAATTCTGAAACGATTTAATGTTGAATTTCTATTGTTGCTAAAGGAATTTCAATATTCGTACCCCTTTTTTTACTTCCAAACCATTGCCCAACTCCACTTGTTTTAACTTCTATAAAGATGTTAAAAGTGTCTTTACGTAAATGATAGCAGCCTAAATATCTGGGTAGTATATTTGAAGATGTTCGAAAGCAAGTCTATTTAAAATTTACTCATAAAAAACATTTATACAAATATACATGATTTTTGGATTTTTTACCGCTTCGTTCATCTTAGTTCTATATAGTATTAGGCTACATTAGACATATTATACAAAGAATTCAGAGATTTCAAAACTCAGCGACAGAGTCATAGAATGCCGAACGGGAGATAATTGTGAATCTCAGCATTGATATAGATGTTCATGCCCTATTATATGGACTATATAGTTTTTCATTTGGTATTACATGTTTTGTGTATAAAAGTTATAATCCTTTAACACCGTTTTGATAAAGTCTATATCATTTCCAGATACGTTTTTAGAGCCAGTTACCTCCTCGATTTTGACGCGAAGCTTGCGAAGTGTTTCCGTATCCATCTTCTTGCTAGCTATCATAAAGGAATTTTTAATAATGCGTGCATCGTTGTCTGAAAGCTTGACCACCAAGGGGTAGACAGGCTGATATGCTTCCCCAATATTTTCGAGGATAGTGCTATCTATGGTGTATTTATTTTTTAAAGAAATAACGGCAGTGCCCGCTGCCATATCGCCGAGTCTCTGCGAATTTTTACTAGAAACGATGGCCATAATACCTACGATGGCACTATTGGAATATATATCCACCAGACGCATGACCCAACGAATAAGATAATCGCCAAAACTAGCCTGATAGCCATCAATCTTGACCACCTTGGTTTTCATTATGCGCTTTCCTATGGTTTGACCTTCCAGCATGGTTTCTAGAAATAAGGAATAGAAAATGGCGGGGATAAAGAACACGATGTAAATAGCCATGATAGACCATTGGTCCATATCTCCTGTAAAGTCCAAATAGGATAAGAGCAAGGCTATAGTCAAAATATAGGCAAATTTGATAATCTCATCGATAAGATAGCCTAGCATTCGATCCCCAAAGGAGGCCAGGTTGAAATTGATATTGACGTTTTGTGTAGTGTTGATCGCTACTTGGTCCATGATAGTATATGGGCTTTGTTTATCGTTTTACAGACTTTGAAGTCGTTTTTACCGTCGGTAAATATAGTGACTATTTATAATTCGTATTTTAATTTAGTAAGACTCTTGTTACAAGAAATATTTTCCTTTATATTTGTGCCAATACCAAATGAGAGAAGTAGCTTTTATAAAACAAAACAAAACCAAATGGGAGCAATTTGAAGCTGCCATCATGGGAAGGAGTCTCAAAGGTCCCGATGAAATGGCTCAACTCTATATTCATTTGGTCAATGATTTGTCTTATGCCCAATCCTATTATCCCAAAAGCAATACGACCAAATATCTGAATTATCTGGCTTCACAGATTTACCAAAGAATCTATCAAACCAAGCGACAAGAAACCAATCGATTCGTCTATTTTTTTAAGACGGAGGTTCCACTGCTCATGCATGAGTATAGATTCATGACATTATTTACCTTTATTCTTTTTTTTACCTTCGTTGGTATCGGGGTGATTTCTGCTATCTACGATCCTGATTTTGTGCGATTGATACTGGGAGACGGATATGTAAACGATGCCTTGGAGAATATTGAAAATGGAAATCCTATGGCGGTGTATGAGTCGGGATCCGACTGGGGGAGCTTTATAGGAATTACCTTCAATAATTTATATGTAGGTCTGCGATGCTATGTTTACGGAGTATTTGGAGGTTTAGGCACATTTTATGTTTTATTGACCAACTGTATTATGTTAGGTTCGTTTCAATATTTTTTTTATGAACACAAAGTATTCATTGAAAGCATTCGCGGTATTTGGGTTCACGGCAGTATGGAGATATTTGCTATAGTCATCGAAGCTACATCAGGATTTATACTGGGAGCCAGTATCCTATTCCCGAAAACCTACTCTCGATTTAATTCATTTAAAATCGGCTTTCGCAATTCCTTCAAGATTTTGCTCAGCACTATGCCATTTACATTTTGCGCGGGTGTTTTGGAAGGGTTTATCACACGCTATGCCTTGGATATGCCGCTTGCATTGAATTTATTTATTATACTGGGCACCTTAGCTGTTATTTCATTTTATTATTTGATATATCCATATTTTGTCATAAAAAAAACAGAGAGATTAAAATCCATTCTACATTTACAAACAAGTTAAAAAATATTCATAACCCCAAATTCCTAGCTTTCAACTTTTCACTTTAAATTTTCAACATACCATGTTTCAACTATACAAAAAAAGAGGTTTTAGCGATTTTCTGAATGACACCTTTGCATTTTTGAAACTCAATGGCAAGCATTATTTAAAAAACTATACTATCCTTTGTGGTGGGTTTCTTTTAATATTGACCATACTGGGATATATTTTGGGTAAAGCCTATGTGGCTTTTATGTTTAGTGCCATACAAGGAAAATTTAGATTAGAGGGTTTGTTTGGTGGAAATATTGCCTTGTTTGTAGCTATCGTCATTCTATTTGTCATCATTATTATCATCTTTAGCTTTCTCAGTTATCTCTACCCAATGGTATATTTGAGGCTATATGACGAGCACGGACATGCAGCGTTTTCGACCAAAGTCATTGGCGATCGATTAAGGGCAGATATTGGACGAACAGTTAAATTTACTCTTCTGACCTTACTATTCACTTTTTCTGTAGGATTATTGTTAATGGCTATCATAGTGCTACTTTTTTTTACAGTCATTGGTATTCCCTTTGCATTTATAGGCCTATTTGCTCTCGCTGGGGTTTACAATTTGGCATTTTTTCTATACGTCAACGATAAGGGCATGGGTTTTATTGATTCCTTTAAAACGGCTTTTGAATTCGTAAAAAATAATTTGTGGCCTGTCGTCGGTTCTAATTTTGCCATGTCTATGTTGATACAAATCATTGGCTCTGTGTTCTCAATGATTCCTTTCATTATTGGAATAATTTCTTTGATGTCCAGCCTTGAAAAATCGAGTTCTAATATACCAGAAACAGCAGGTTTTGCTGTAGCTATGGGCATTACCTTTGCCATTTCTTTATTGGTTAGCTATTTCTTGCAAAATTTATTGATATTAAATAACGGTATGATTTATTATACCATGCAGGAGGCGAATCATAGCCATTTTTCTAAAAGTGAAATAGACCTCATAGGGACAGAAAGTGAATTTTAAAGGTTTACCATTTATTGTTCTATTATTTTTTGTCACCTTGATCGAGGCACAGGAGACCGATTCTGCCTATATGGAAGAATCCCAAATTGCTGTTGATACTAGTTATTACGAAGAAGATGAAAAAGTTATCTCCTATGTGCATCCAGAAGATATAGAGCGGAGATATTTTGATTCTAATTTTAAGTCTAGATATAATACAGACCATTTTAACTATGAACCCAAGGTGCAAAAATTTACTCAATGGGAGCAGTTTAAACAGTGGTTATTGCGATGGCTACAGGATTTTTTCAATCTGCAAGACAAGAATGCGGCCTCCAAATGGTTTGAATATTTACAGAATTTTTTAGCCTTTATTTTAGTCGTCGGTGTTGTCTATTTTATCGTGAAGGCTATACTAAATAAAGAAGGAGGCTGGATTTTTGGGAGAGATAGCAAGGCGGAAACGATAGACCACACTAATGTTGAAGCAAAACTCCAATTAGCTAATTTTAGTGAATTGGTCGCAAGTTCTAGAAAAAAAGGAGATTATCGATTGGCCATTCGTTTTTATTATCTATGGCTTTTGCGAAAGATGTCGGACAATAAACTCATAGAATGGGATATCAATAAGACCAATATGGACTACCTCTATGAGATAAAGAATGAAGGATTGCGGGAGCGATACAGCTATCATTGCTACGTGTATGACTATATATGGTACGGAGAATTTAATTTAGAGGAAGAGGAGTTTCGAAAAGTGGAAACGAGTTTTAATGAAACATTGAGAAGCATAGATGGATAATCGATTAAAAATATATGTTGCTATCTTAATTCTGATTTTTATTGGAATAGCCTTTATCGAAGTTAATAGACCGCAAGAGATAGACTGGAGACCCCATTATACCACCAGTAAGAAGACTCCATATGGTCTATATGTGCTGGATAAAGAATTGAAAAAATTATGCAATGGAATTTATATAGAGAAGCTGAACGAAACTCCTTATGAATTTTTTGATAAGCAATACGATTATGATTCTTCTATCGCCAATTACACCATTCGAGGTACTTATTTCTCTGTAGAAGAAAATTCTAACTTAGATCAAGAATCAGCAAGTGAAATACTTCATTTTGTATCCAAGGGCAATGAAGCTTTTCTAGCTGCTAGTTCTTTCTCCCAAACTATTTTTGATTCGCTAAAAATAAAACTAGATTATTCTTATGACTTCAACGACACAGTTCAGCTAAAATTGGACTATGTGGATACGAATACCTACTATTTCAATAAAATTAATTACTTGTCTTTTTTCGACTCCTTTGATACGAGCAAAGTAACTGTGCTAGGACATGTTCAGGTTAGTTTTGGAGATTCTATCAAGAGTCACGTGAATTTTATCCGAGTGGCTTACGGGGATGGGTTTATTTTCCTACATAGTTTGCCTAATGTATTTACCAATTATCACCTACTCAAGTCCAATAACCACCTCTACACGTCAGGAGTATTGTCCTTCATACAAAATTCGCGGCCCATCTACTGGAATACCAATGAATATGATCGGGGAAATAGAGCAGAAACACCCCTGCGAGTGATACTCGAGCACGCTTCTCTCCGCTGGGCTTGGTATTTTATGTTGATTGGATTTCTGATTTATCTTCTATTCAATGCCAAGCGAAAACAACGCATCATTCCTATCATACCACCTGTATTGAATACGACCGTGGACTTTACAAAAACGATTGCGAATATGTATTTTCAAGAAGGACATTTTAAAACGGTCATGGAAAAGCGAATCATCTATTTTCTGGAGAGAGTGCGCTCAGAGTTTCATCTAGATACCCAAAAACTGGATGATAAGTTTATACATAAACTGCAATTGAAGTCGGGAAGACCAAAGGACCTTATAGAAAAAATAGTCAAAAAGATAACGAATAAAAAAATGAACCGATATTTGTCAGAGAATGACTTGGTGGAGTTGAATGGACTTTTAGAAGATTTTTGGACAACTAAAACATATAATTAAATATAACATTATGGACAATAACAATGAACAATCCACACCCATGGAACAGTCAGAGCTCAATTTTAAAAATAGAATTGATCTTTCAGGTCTGCAAAACGCCGTTCTTGGCATCAAGGCTGAATTAGCTAAAGTCATCGTCGGTCAGGAAAGAATGATTGACCGCATATTAGTTTCTATTTTGGCTAATGGACATATTCTGCTAGAAGGAGTTCCTGGTGTAGCGAAAACGATTACTGCTAAATTGATATCCAAGACGATTGACATTGGTTTTTCTCGCATTCAGTTTACGCCTGATTTGATGCCGTCAGATATATTAGGGACTTCCGTTTTTAATCTAAAAACCACGGAATTCGAATTTAAAAAAGGCCCTATTTTTTCTAATTTGATTCTGATTGATGAAATCAATCGTGCACCAGCAAAAACGCAGGCAGCGCTCTTTGAGGTAATGGAGGAACGACAAATAAGCATCGATGGTCACCAATATATCATGGAACAACCTTTTTTGGTTATCGCTACACAAAATCCTATAGAGCAGGAAGGTACCTATCGTCTGCCAGAAGCACAATTAGACAGGTTTTTATTTAAAATTAATATTGACTATCCTAGTTTGGAAGAAGAAGTCAATATTTTGATGCGTGAACACGAATTGCAAAATGATGATAAACTAGAACAAGTCAATAAAGTAATTAGTGGTGCCCAATTGCGAGAATATCAACATGCCGTCAAACAGATTCAGGTGGAGAAACACCTTATGGAGTATATCGCGCGGATAGTGGCCAATACGCGCGAGAATTCATTTTTGTATTTAGGTGCTTCGCCGAGGGCTTCTATCGCTATTCTCAATGCAGCCAAAGGGTATGCCGCTATCAGAGGAAGAGATTTTGTGACTCCAGATGATATCAAAGAATCAGCCATACCTGTTCTGCAGCATCGTGTGGTCGTAGCGCCCGAAAGAGAAATGGAAGGCATGACCGGACAGGAAATTATTTTACAAATTTTGGAGACAATTGAAGTCCCTAGGTAGTGGTCCGTTTTCAGTGGTCCGTCGCAGTAGATTATATACATGAAGTTTTATAGACAGCTTTATTTAAATCAACTTTTTTTCGCTTGCATCCTGGTGATCATTGTAGGATTTGCAGTATCCTTTATATTTCCAGCACTCTATATGGTCGTATGGTATGCCTTCTTTGCTTTGATGACCTTTGTGTTGCTAGATATTTTAATTTTATTTGGAAAGGCGAGAGGTGTCATAGGACATAGAACTGTGCCTGAAAAATTCTCTAATGGAGATCAAAATGATGTTCTGCTGACCATAGAAAATAACTATACATTTAATATATTTACCACTACTATTGATGAAATTCCCTTTCAATTTCAACTTCGAAATTTTAGTATAAAGCAAAAAATTAAACCGAGGAAAGTAATAGATTTCTCTTATTCCTTGCGCCCGTTGGAGCGCGGAGAATATGTTTTCGGAAATTTAAACATTTATGTTTCGTCGCCCCTTCGACTCGTCGCAAGAAGATTTACCTTCGGAGCCAATGAAATGGTCCCCACCTATCCCGGTTTTCTGCAATTGAAGAAGTACGATTTACTGGCATTTTCTAATAACTTGCATCAATATGGTACAAAGAAAATACGGCGCGTAGGTTATTCGATGGAGTTCGAACAAATCAAAGAATATGTACAGGGTGATGATATTCGTACCTTAAACTGGAAGGCTACTGCAAAAAAAAATGCCCTCATGGTCAATCAATACCAGACCGAGCGATCACAGACGATATACATGGTTATAGATAAAGGGAGAGTCATGAAAATGCCCTTCAATGATTTGTCCCTTTTGGACTATGCGATTAATGCCACCTTGGTGCTAAGTAATATAATATTGAAAAAAGAGGATAGAGCGGGGATGCTCACCTTTTCAAAAAAAGTGGAGAATCGAGTAGTAGCAGAGAAGAGAGGCTCGCAAATGAATAAACTATTGGAAGCGCTATATAATGTAGAAACTAACTTTCAAGAGAGCGATTTCGGACGATTGTATATCGATATAAAAAAGCATATTCAGCATCGGAGTTTGATTATGCTCTATACCAATTTTGAAACAATGGATGGGCTCTATCGTCAGCTTCCATACTTAAAAGGTATCGCTAAAAATCATCTATTGGTTGTTGTTTTTTTTCAGAATACCGAGCTTCATGATATGGTGAGTCAAAAGGCCAGGAATGTGCAGGAGGTTTATGATAAAGCGATTGCTGAGAAATTTATTTTTGAGAAAAAATTGATTGTCAATGAGCTCCGCAAGTATGGTATTTACTCTCTACTCACGCGACCGGAAGATCTCACAGTAGATAGTATCAATAAATATTTGGAGATTAAAACCAGAGGGTTGATTTGATGTTAAATTTGAAAATGTGCCAATCCGATAGTTTGAAAATGTGTTTGATGTGATGATGAGTGGAGGTAAAAATGTTATGTTGAATTCGTTTTTATATACTTACTGAATTCTCAGAATACTCAGAAATTATTGTCGGCAAGGAGGAAACTTAAATATATTTTACTCTGCGTCCTCTGCGACTTTGCGGTGAAATAGTTTCCCATTTTCAATCCATATTCTATTCGTTGAAATTTCGTTTATATCTTCGGCATAGTGATCAACGATAACAATTCCTTTCATTTTACTTTTTTCGACAATCAATTTTTTAATAGCTTCTTTATGAAGCGGAGCTAGCAGGGAAAAAGGCTCATCTAAAAGAATAAACGGATGCCAAAGATGAAGAATCACAACAATCTCAATATAACGGGCTGCACCATGGGATAATTCACTCAATTTTTTTAATGAATAGTCTGCCACATAGGGCATAGAAAATAAAGGTTTCTGATTCTCATGTGTCTTAAATAGCATAGCAATAATTTCACTCGGGGTCAGATCTCTGGGAAGAAAACTATCTTGCGGTAGCATAGCTATCAGTTTATTTTTCGGCGAGGGTTTCCCAAGTGGTTTAGAATCCAATGACCACTTTAATTGATCCGATTTGTGAGTGCCAAATAAAGCTTTCATGAGCGTAGACTTGCCACAGCCATTGACACCGGATATAGTCAAAATGTCTCCAGTTTGAACGGACAAAGAACTATTCTCAAGAAGTCTTCGTTTCCCCTGACTTATGCTTATGCTTTGAACATTAACTTGGTGCATTGAGCAAATGAAAATAGGATGAAAGCGAAAATGGCATTGACTAGGATGGTTTTGGTCATAAGTTCATTTTTCGTATAACCATAATTGTAGTAAAAATAATATTCATGTCCTTTGTGATACTGGTAGGCAAGGAAAGATACCAGACTGCCAAATGTGGCAAAACAAATATAAAAATTTCCCGCAAATCCTACAATGATGGAAAACACAAGATTGTAGATAAAAGTATCTCGGTAGTATTGGAGGAAGAGGCTGCGCATAGGGACTATAAATTTTAATCACTCTAGGATTTGAAAAAAACTAGGATAAAAAAAATCCATTAAAGATAGTTTCTAGCTGTTAAATCTTAGCATAAACCTTCGCCAACTCAGCTTCGAGGTGGGCTATCCTATCTTTGAGTAGCTCTATGGTTTTATCCTTCTGATTGAGAAGGCTTTTGACTATAGGTTTATCTGAATAGTTTATCGTTCCACCATTTACTTGTCCTATTCCTATAGCATTATCGTTATTCTCTTGGTGTTGAATAAAATTTTTTCCTTCTATTTCTTTGAAAAATTCTTCTACAGGTTTTTTATAATGGTCGAGCAGTACGAAGAGGTATTTGCCCCATGATTTATTCGTCCCATTTTCTATTTTATACAAGGTCGATTCGTCTATTTTTAGCTGACTAGCTACGTTCATTGGTTTGAGTCCTTGGTTCACTCTGATATCTCTGAGTTTTTGCCCTATTTGTTTTTCCATAATTGAGTATTGAGTTTTTATTTTGTTTATGTTTAGGCGAATTTAGCAAAATTATTTTTAGTTTTTCGCCTTATTCACCTTGACTTTTTCCATTAACTAGAAAATGAGCATTTTATTTTGGACAATTTCGCCAAATTTTCTGCCAAACTCGCCTAGGATATCTCAGGAAGTAGTCTCATCTTTGCAGTAGATTTTTTGGGGGAATAAAACAAAACTCTTAAATTTTCCGATAGCTATCAGCTCATCTAGTGCACACAAAATACAAAACCATAAAGCTACTGGGGGATAATATGAAGCCGTAAGAAAGGGGTAAAATAAAAACCGATAAAAATCTACCGAATAAAAAATTTGTTTTAACTTTAAAATTACAAAAATGAAAAAAATGAAATTTAAATTTAGGGCTCTATTTTTAGGCCTTTTTATTATGGCAGTTATTGAGTCGAATTCTCAAATAAGCCGAGCTGATTTGATCGCAATGACTCCTGAGAATCAGCAGTCTGCTTTCGTTTCTCTTCCAAACAATTACAGATTAGCACTTTTTGTTAATAAACTGAACGAAATCAAATCATCTGGTTATTTTAACCCTACTGAAATTAGCTTCGTAGATGGTATTATATCAGATATAAATGAAAATATATACATACAACAGCCATCAATTGGCACCATTGACAATTATAAAAATTATTCTATCAATACACTTGGTTGGGCGGAAATTAAATGGAAAGTGGTTTTTGAGACTCTATACACCCCTTTAGAGTTCAATCAAAGGTTTTTAATTGAATCAGACCCTGGACCAGAAAGTGTAGTACCAGGTGGAACTGGTTCTCAAGGAGTATGTCATTGTAGATGGAGTTTAGGATGTCCGGGTGATATGTCGTGTAATAAAAAACTTGACTGCTCAGCATCTGGTGGTTGCGGTTGGTTTTGGTCTCAAGAATGTGAAGGAAAATGTGATTGGGCATACATACCACCAGGTGGAGGTTTCAAAGGAACAGGTGAAACATTAGTTAGTTTAAAAGCTGGATTAGGTTTTTGATCATACATGAAATTAAAATTTTTAATTAGTACTATTGTATTATTCAGCTCCATAGCTTTGGTTATGGGGCTATTTTCAAATTTTCAAGAATTTCTTCCTTTTATATTGCCAATTTATATAATTGTTGTACTATATCTTATTGAAAAGTATATTTATAAGCCTGTATATATCCCATGTATTCTAACATTATTAATAATCTCGTTTGGTTTTGTATTTGAGTTCTTACATTTTGGTAATATAAGAATTCCATATGTTGCATACTTACATCTTTTATCAGTTCCGATTTCCTTTTTGTTTTATTATGCAGTTAAAGAACGTTTTTTATTCCCCATGTCATTTAGTATATTGCTCTTAGGTGCGATTTTCATTTTAAATTATAAATTTAGAACTGAAATAATTGATTTATATTTATATGGACGACCATCTACCTTATTAAGTAAAGATATTCGTATTAATAGTATTGCTGTTATAACAAAAGGAAATATTGATACAGCTTTAACTTTTAGTGATAAAGCTTATATTATTGATATATGGGGTGTATATTGTCCAGTATGTTACTCTGATATGACCTTATTAGATTCTGTCAAAAAGTCAGATTCAAACTTTCGATTAGTTTCACTTCTGGCATATAGTAAACTGGATAGTGCAAAGTCAATAAAAAAAATAGGAGAGTTGAGTAATTGTTATTCTTCTTATCTTTTAAAAGATACCGCACTTTTAAGGCGTCTTGAAATAGATAAATTTCCAAATTATCTTATCCTATTTAAAAATAAAATTGTTTTTAGAAATAGTTTAGAAAATGTACTTGATAAGTATTACAAACTAAATTAGTTCTAGTTGCTATAAAATAAAATTCCCCCTTTGTTTGTATTATTTCCTAACAAACACTAGCAAACCACAATCTTTAACCATTCAAAATTAATATTATGATACTATTCAATATAATCTCCATCCTCCTCACCCTAGGCACGAGTCCAGACTGTGACGGCTTCGGTATGTGCATCCTAGAGCAGCAGACGGAGCAGGCGCTCGAGACCTGCATGAAGTATGATAACTGCCTAGAAGCAGAGCTAGGTTATCAAGACCGTGAGCTGCTCATCTCTGTATCGCATAAAAAAATGAAAGATAATATCTATATCAAGCACTTCACTACAGAAAACTTCAGACTAGATAAAGATTTTACTATTCCGAATAATGTAGCGGAGTCCATAGGTTGTCCGCAAGGACTGACTATCCCCGCAGGGAAGTATCCTATCTATGAAGAAGGGGGGAAAATAGTGGTGAGAATTAGATTTTAGATGTTAGTCCCGATAGCTATCGGGAAGAAGTTAGATAAATGGTCACTGCTTCTCACATGTCTGTCCGCCCAAGGAGAAATTACAGAATTTCTTTGGAACTTTGTACCTCTGCGGTGAAAAAACTTTATGCCCCTCTGTGTATCTCTGTGATATAGCCTCCATCTGACCTATTATATAGCTGTCTTCTTAATTTCTAAATGGAAAAAATAAAATTTATGCCTAAAATATATTCATTTATCACACTTATACTTCTGTCGAGCATCTTGCACGGACAGGTGCCTACCGCTAGTCCGCAGGCTACTACCAGCATGAATTCTCGTGACTTTTATAGAAAGTATGAGTTTATCCTAGAGTGCCCAATGTACCGCTGCGATCTTGAAGGAGCTAAATTAGACAATGATCGACTCACCGCTCAGATAGGCTCCAAGTTTCTTCTGATAGAGATGAAGCGAGATACTTGTATCATACGATTTATTCTACCTTCTAAAAAGCGCAAGGGAAAAAGATTGAATTTTGAAGATGATGACATAGAATATTACAAATATTTTAGAATCACAAAAGCCCAACTTGATTATAAAGCCATCCCATCTAATACCCAGAAGTATGCCTTCACACTCGGAAGTGTGATTACGCCTATCAAGCTGCGTTTCGGTCCTTTTGATTTCTCGAAAGATTTTACTATTGGTTCTACTTTTGGAGTGAAATACACTAAGAGTGATTTTGCACCAGTCAGCTTTAGTGGTTTGATCGGAATAGGAGTTTCTGGTGTCACCCTCGATAGTTTTTCTACGAATGGAAAAGTGAGAAATCGTCAGGAAACCATTGCATTCACACCATCTATCGGAGTTATGATGGAGTTTGGCAATGCCCAGATAGGCTTATTTACGGGAATAGATATGCTCAGCGGCAGTAATCCTATTTTTGATAGTTATATATACCGAAACAAACCTTGGCTGTCCATCGGACTAGGTTACTCGATATTCACCGCGAATGGCAGGAGGTAATCTGCTAGTGGTTGCTTAGAATACTATTAATTTATCACTTTACACTTTGGTTGGTCTTATTGACCAACATATAAATTGTTCTAAATAAGAATCAAAGTTTTTTGTCAAAATTGTTGTTGGTGAAAAACACCAACAACGGTATTAAATTCAGAAACACTTCTAACTTTATGCTTGAAACTATTAACTGAAATACTCCTATCCCTTCTTGGTCAATATAATTTTAATCTTATTAAAATCTGCTGCTGCGTTAATGACATTTTTAAATGCAGGATAGTCTGATTTCGGATAATTGGTTTTAGAGTAAAATTCTGCTACGTCAATATACAGGATATTTCCTTCCACCTTATAGTTTGAATAAAAGGCAGAAGATACCTTATTCCCTTCTTTGAGCTCGTGGGACATGCTGAGTGCTTCTAGATTATTGTATTCGTACTCTGCTGGAATTATGACTTTAAAATGTCTTTTATAAGTATGAGGGAAAGGCATCTCTATCGGCATAGCTCTTTCTTTCTCTTGATAAAGCTCAGCTTGTGGACCGATGGATTCACCTAATTTTAAGATTATATTTTCCCCATTCCTCTCCAACAATTTGTTGCTGCTGAATTCAGCCGAAACTATAAACGGCTTCTGACCTAAATTCTCTTTGCCTCCATTTTCATGCATATATTCTAGGTCCGTTTCTCCACAATAGTTTTTAATATAGGATTCTAACATTTCTCTCTTCTGCTTATCATCGACAAAGCTAAAGGCAAATTGAAAATTCTCTGCATCATGACCAAAAAGAGTTGAGACGATTTTTGTCTTTGGTTGGCTCATAGATTCTGTAAAGTCATAGGTAATGTCTAGCGAATCCTTGCCATAATCGGATGGTAATTCTATCTTTTTTAATTCTTTGACAACGAGTTCCGTGCCTCCTATATCCTGTGTCTTTATGAGTAGTCCATAGTTGGATCCATATCCATAGGGAATATTCGGATAGCGCGATGATTGGGCCGCAGGGCAGAGAAATTTCTTAGTATCCGGAAAATAACTCAGGAAGGCCTCGAGTTGATTTACATTTTCAAATTTATGATCAAAGGGATAACTGAATCGATTGTTTGTAATCACTACTTGTGATTTTATTCCTAATTGTTTAAATATATTTTCGTAGAGAATAGTGAGGTCTTGCTCATTGGCTTTTTTCGTTTGCAGCATCTGGGCCAGATTTTCGTTTTCGGTTGGCATATCTTCTACATATACGATATCTAGTTTAATAGCATGTTCAATAATCTTGATAGAATCATCCAAGGTGCTATTCTCGGGAAAATTAAACTTGGAGATATATTCTTTCAATGCTTTATCAGACTTTTTGTCTAGCTCCTTATGCACAATGCCATGGAGGGTTTCTGCTATGGAGTTGAAACTATTGAGATTAAAACTATTGGCTGCTTTATTCGCTATGAGTTTATAGGCTAGATATTTTAGATTGGCATTGTAGTTGCTATATTTTTCATCTTCTAGCTCTTCGATCGAATCAGCGATTATTCGATGAACGATTTTCTTTTCGTAGAGCGTATCATCAATAATTGCTTTTGGTAATCCATTGTAAGATTTGACTTCAAATTTTAAAAACGATGGATAAATAATTTCTATTTCTACATTCTTCTTATAGTCACTCGTTTGAACAGGGATTATTTTACCATTCAGGCTGGCGGATGATTTGGAGACCACTAGTTCTTCTATGATACTGCCTATTTCTAGACCTTTTACAGCATAGTATTTGTATTTTGACTTGGTGGTTTCATCCACAGCTTCCTGTATATCCTCCTTGGTCAGCTCTACTATGGTTCCATTAGGATTGATGACGCGAAGTTTATTCACAAGTATTTCTGTGCGCTTACCTTCATAAATATAAACTCTATTGCTCTTTTCTATACCGTGATCTGTATGGACCTTTTTTATAGTATGTTTGAGTTCAAAAGTGATGACTCCTATTTTATCAACCACTAACTCAGTCACACGTTTTTCCTTTAATACCACCACGGGTTTTTTGGATTCATATTCACTTAACTCAAATTTTTGAAGGGTATCCTTCCAAGTATAATTATAGTATTGGAATCTTTGTGCATGGGAGATAGCTGTGCAGGCTATAAAGGTCAAAAGAAGAACTATTTTCATGTGACGTGAGGTCATATTAGTTTAATTTTTTAAATGAAATGGTTTCCGAAAGGAGGTCTAAGACCTTGTTTTGATAGTCCTTCAGCGTTTTGTATTTAGACTTTGGTAGTATGATAAAATCATGGACGAATTCATAGTAAAGTTTTATTTTATCTTCCTTTACATCAAGTTCTGAGGTAAAAAACAACTCGTCGTACTCTATAAATTCATTTTTAGGTTTATATTTTACTTCATATCCAGTGGGCATTTCTATTTCCAAATCAATCGATTGTTTAGATTGAAAATCCATTTTTATATCGGAAATTCTTTTATCATTGAGGTCGTCCGTGCTACTATATTTTTCTAAATATGGATTGATGAAAATTTCATCCTTAATCTTGGATACATAGTTGAGAATTGCAAAATCAAACGTTACGATATAGGGACTATCTATAGCATCAATATTGAATTCTTTATGATTTTGAAGAATAAATTTATTGTTACCCAGTTGTACAAAATTTTTCAAATACTGGAATCGGTCATTGCCTTTGAGATGATCAGTCCGCATGATAAAGTAGTCTTTCAGATAGCCTGTGAGTTTTACACTGCCACTTCCCTTTAAGGTATCTCCAGCAATTTTAGCCTTGACTTTGATTTCTTTCAAATTTTCTTCATCTGCTACAGGTGCTATCGTTAGTATTTCAAATTCAGTAGGACTCAGCCCGATAAAGGCCTGCTTGGTCTGAATAAAGCTGGAAGGCAATCCCCATTTGGTATACGAATTAGTAGCGTCCAAAATATAAGTTCTACCTTTGTGTTTCCATGTGGCTATCATGTGATTGAATACGCCCGGACAGGGGAACTCTTCGATCTTATAGGGAATTTTATCTGAGCCTATCCAGGTGAGATAGACACTGTCTAGCTTGGCATATTTAAAGGATTTATGAATAATATTAGCCATATCCTTGCAGTCTCCATATTTCTTGGTAAAAATATCATCTGCATCTCTAGGAATATAACCTTGAAATCCACTTTCAAAGGCTATATATTTTATATTTTTCTGCACCCATTGATATATCTTTTTTGCTTTGATCTCGTCATCATCGACGCCTTTTACTAAGGAGTCTATCGTTTTTTTATACTCGGAGTTGCTGCATTCTTTGAGATTGGCTACAAATTGATAATTGAATTTATATAAGTCTGCGGGTGTTTGCAGCACTTTGATGGTATCCTTATTTTTGTCAAGATAGTGAGAAATAAGAAATCGAAGGTGAGGAGCGAAATATAAAAAGTCACACGATGCGCTTTCAGACTTATACTTCGGCAGGTTTTTAAATCTCCAGGTATAGATGGTTTTATTTTTTTCTATCTTTTTTTCAAATTCAAATTTTTTATCTTCGAGATAGTACTCTTTGAAGTTAATAGCTATTTCATTGTCCACTTCTAGCTCCACATCGTACTGCTCTATAGGCGATTGGCTCATGAGTATGACATAGTCAAACATTTGTGGCAGTTCAAACTCATAGTTCGTTTTCAGACATCGTTTAGCCCCTCTTTTTAGGTCCGTATAGTTAAAAACTTTTTCTTCTTGATCATCATGAAAAATAGCATTGTCGAGTTCCTTCTTCGTTTCAAATTTGGAAACTTTTATTTTCTTATACTCATCCTTGACAGGGGTCATGGTCCATGCCTCAATATCTGTCAGTTTCCTAAATTTGGAATATCCCACACTACTTTCCCCTATTCCACGAAGAAAATCATTCATGAGTATAGATTCAGAATAACTCTCAAGGGAGACTTTCGGACTATTATTTTTTAATTCTATTTTAAACTTTTTCGTTTCTTGGAGAGTAATAAAGTTTTCCTTTGGATATTTGGCTTCCAATTTTTTCACATATTCTTCTACCTGTCCTTGAAGCGAGGATGAAATAAGGAGAAGTGCGAATGCTAATTTATTCTCCCATTTCATAGGCTATATTTTTTCTGTAAATCAGGTTGACTTTAGCATTTCCTTGTTCATCCTTGACTATGGTGCGACCATGCACCTGATCAAATTTAAATTCTTCCTTGATAACCAATGAGCCGTCTAGTCTATAAAAGGTTTTTTCTGTGAGTTGACCTTTATCATACTTGTTAGAGCTAAGCAATTTTCCATTGGTATAGTAAAATTCTTTCTTGGTATCGTTCCCATTTTCTTCCCCTTGATAGATGAATAGGAGCTGTCCCTTTTCATCGTAGTAATCTGAATTCACAAGATTGTCTAACTTGATAGATTCTTTGACAGCAATTTTCCCATCTTTATAATTAGCTTCGAATTCCAATGTTTCATTTTTGGCCTTGATCGTATCCGTGAGTTCTCCCGAGCTATTATTTCGAACTATACCATAGAAATAACCTAGTTTGAAAATTTTTTGAAGCACCAGCTCTCCGTTGATTCCATAAATATTCTCGAATCCGTCTCGATTATCATTGATATAGTTTCTTTCTAACCATAAATTTCCATTGTAGTAGTATCGGGTATATTTACCATAATTTACTCCCAATACATTATTTTCAACTGAAAATAAGGTGCCATCGTGATAGAAGGAAGAGTCGGTGCCATCCTTGTTATCTAATAAATAGTTTGCCGATACATATTTATTTCCATTGCTAAAGTAGTGTGTGAAGAGGCCATGCGTTTCTCCAGCTAAGTAGTTGCCTCTAAAATCATAAACCCCTGGCACAGGTTCACTGTAGGTTTCTCCTTCATTTAGGCCAAATATTTTTTCTCTTTTATAACTAGCGAAATTCAATTTGGAACATGGTTTCATTTCCGTTTTCGTTTCGGATATAGTCACTTTATTGAGCTCCTTACCATCTCTATCTAGGTTAGTATAAGAAATAAATTCATCATCTTTGTAGTTGTAGTAGGCTATAACTTTTCCCTCTGGATCGTATTCAGCATGTTTTCCTTCTACGTCACCATCCACATAGTACACCTCATTCATTATAGTACCATCGATATAATATTCATACCACGGACCATTTAATTTTCCCTCTACATACCAGCCCTCTGATTTTAATTCTCCAGTAGTATAATATGTTCTATTATAACCATGGTTTTCATCGTCCTTCATAACATATTCATTCGTCAATATACCTAGATAATTATACTCTTTTTGAAGTCCATTTTTAATGCCAAATTCATAATTTGATTCTCTGTCTTTGGTACCATTGATGTTATAAAAGACCCATCTTCCATGCCTTCTTCCCTTTTTATAATTCCCCTGCATGGATCTATTATTTGTGTAGAACCATTTTCCGACAAATTCGTCATTTTTACCTATGGATTCTTTCTCCAATTCTTCCCCTTTCTTATCATAAGTAATCACCTGCTTTAGATAGTCGTTTTTAAATTTATAAGTGGTGGTATGGTTCCCATCATAGTCATACATATCCATGGATTCTAACTCCCCTTTTTTATAACCATACTTGGTATATAAGGCTCCACTTACATAATAGTCTTTTTGATCCACGAGTTCGCCATCTTCATACTTCGTTTCTTCTTTCAAAACGCCATTGATAAAATATTCTTTATGTTCTCCGATTCGTTTGCCAAGATTGAATTCTCCTTCGTTCTCTTTATTGCCATTCAAATGATAGGTTTCTTGTTTGCCATCCAGTTTACCATTTTTATAGTTGAGTTTAGATAACATTGTTTTCCCATCTATAGCGTAGGTGGTATATTCTCCATCAAATAGATCCTCCTTGTAGTTAAATACCCCCTTCGGATTGCCATTTACATAATAGGTTCGCCATTCGGAATCATATTTATTATTTATATAATTTCCCTTTGTTTTTAGATTTCCATTCATATAGTATGTTTTGGACTCACCATCCAAACTATCCTCTATATAACTCCCTTCTTCACGCAGTTTTCCATTGGGATAGTATCGTTTATATGGGCCATTCTTATTGTCGTCCTTAAAGGTATATTCTGCGCTTTTGTTACCATCAGCATAGAAGTACTCCCATACATTTGTTGCTTTTCCATTTTGGAGTTCTCCATATCTATTTAGATTGCCATTGGTGTGAAACACATACCAGACTCCTTCTTTTTTATTATCATCATTGAAATTACCGCAGCTTTTTATCCCTTTTCCAAAATGACAAGCTAAATTTAGCTTCTTGTCCATAATGGTTAAGTCACGTCTATTGACCGTCTTGGCGAGCTTGACACCTAGCTCTTCTGCAAACTCTAATACTTCCTTTCCTCGTTTGCCAATAATTCTTTGTATTTGCGGATCATCGACGCTTATGAAAATGATATCAATAAATCGATCAAACTTACCATCTTTTGCCAATTCCTTATAGAATGGCACATAGTAGGTATCAAAATAACCATTCCCTGGTTCATAGTTTTCTAATTGTGCAAAGAGCAGGTGCAATTGTCGCACAATAGGGTAATCAATTTCCGTATTGATTTTATACTTTTTTTGGAGTGATGCCTGCGTTCTGAGGAGATTTTCGATATCGGAAAATTGATCGCCCTCAGCACTAAAGACAATGTTTTTTGGATTTTCTTCGATTTTTTTTGCCGCCAGTTTATTCATTTCGGAGAGAATAGATAAGTGGCTTTTCGTGCCTATGGAATACAATAAAGCATGACTATAGGCCAAAAGAGCTTGGGTGAGAAATCCTTCTTCCTCAGCCAACTGGGCTATGGCCAGCTGGTTTTTGATATATCCAGAATACTCTACATTGACTTCTTTAAATAAGTCCAGAGCCTTTTGATATTCCTTCGACTTTTTATAGACCATGGCCTTATTGTGCTGAAGACTGACATTTTTAGGATATCTGACCAAGGCGTCATCAAAATTTTGCAAAGCCTCCGTATATTTTTCTAATTCTGATAAAGACTTGCCTCGCATGATCACGGCACTCTCATACATAGTAGATTCACTAAACTGAATACACTCTGTGGAGTAGTAGACGGCAGAGTCGTAATTTTTAGCTTCGAAGAAACTTAAAGCTATTTCGTACAAAGCGAGCGGGTAACTCGGGTCATTGGGGGATACTAGTTTGTATGATTCTATCGCCTTTTGATATTGTTCTTTGTCATGCTGCACTACACCGCGGAAAATCGCCGAGTCAGGAGATATATACTCTTTGATTCTTTGAGCATCAGCTTGAGTGCAAATCGCTAATAACCATAGTACTAGCAATTTTGGGTTCCACAATAATTTGTTCTGCATAATATTGGAGTAGTTCGTTTTTTATTTGGTGCAATATAACCCAACAAAAATATGAAAATCGAGTAAAAACGTATTAAAAAAGCACATTTACAGCCCCACCACCTTAAAAAAGGCATTGACAAATAAGGCTCCGTTATTTTTATGCGGGGGTATGTACATTTTGAAGTCTTTATTTCCTCTTAGTTTTATTTTTCCCCTTTGTTGGTGTTATCACCAACAAACAAGCTACTAGTCCCCCACCTTTCCAAGGTGTTACCACCTTGAAACAAAGCAAAAAGTAAACGATGAAGTACAGTTGAAGAAATATATTGATTGATGTTAGATTCAAGGTCGCAAGACCTTGAATGGCATGAATTTCAAAAAACTCATCTGTACTTTTTCTTTAGTATTTGCCTTTATCTGCCAGATGATATGGATATGATTGTCCATGATTACAAATGCATAAAGTTTTATTCTTTTTCCCTTGACTAAAAAGTTCAAACTATCCAAGATAATCTTTTTATATTTGGTTGGCTTTAGTAGTTTTTTTTTATTCTAAGCAAGTAGCTGTAAAAAATGAAGGATGATAATTCATTTGGTAAAATTAGTTTGTTTGTTGGTGATAACACCAAAAGGGAAGGAAGTATAATTAAACTGTATGAACCAGAAAAGAATAAATGTATCTGATGGAATTTATATCAATTGTGTAAATGATTTTTATAATATTTTAGTGGTTGAAAAATACGTTAATAAAGAAAATTTTTCAATTTTAAAAGCTACTAGAGATTATAAAGTTAAACATGTAGTTTGTGATGTGAATGTTAATCAATCTTTATTCGAATCTCTTATAGAAGTTGAATCATTTGTCTTTATAAATAATAATAAATTTGAGGGTAGTTTTTTACATATTGTTAAAAATTTACGCGGCTTTTGTTGTGAGAATTTACCTGAATTGAATATTGATTGGCAACTTCTTGGCAATCTGGAGGAAGTTGACATACCATGGTCTCAGTTAATATCTTTTAAGCATTCTGTAAATTTAAGACATCTCATACTGAGAAAAATTAATCATAATAATTTGGATTTAATCTTACCAGAAAATTTAGAGTACTTACAATTAATTCAAGGTAAAATAAATAGTATAGAAGGGTTAAGTATATGTCGATCACTAAAAGCAGTAGTTCTATATTCTTTAAAGAACATAGAAGATTTTTCGCCAATAAACAAACTAATTAGTCTTGAATTCATACATCTTTATAATTGTAAAGTACTTGATTTAAGTTTTCTTTCTGTTCTTGTTAACTTAAAATGGGTTGTCTTAGAAAATTGTGGAGATATTCATTCTTTAAAGCCAATACACAAATTAAAGGGAATAGAAGGCATTAAATTGATAGGAAAAACAAAAATTGTTGATAATGATCTGAGTCTAGTTAATCTAAAAACAAATTTTAAATATCGATATCCTTATTATGGCCTAAAGGCAGAATATGGCCAACCCCCGTCTGGCAGATATTAGTCCCGATAGCTATCGCGGACGATATTTGTTCCTATGTTTATAGTAAATTGTGTGCAGAAATAGCACAGACTTCGTTTATGTCTGCACTAGAATGAGTAGAAACTTATTAAAAAAGCAGTTTTATACCGAATGGATATCTTTAACAGACCAATTTATTGGTCTGAAAATCTATCACATCGGTATATACTCCCGCACGTGCGGGATAGGCTTTGGTCTATGACCAAATCACATTGGTATTACAGCCCCACGACCTTAAAAAAGGCATTGACAAATAAGGCTCCGTTATTTTTATGCGGGGGTATGTACATTTTGAAGTCTTTATTTCCTCGTAGTTTAATTTCCTGGTCTGCCCAGAAGCTAGGCCAGTCCAGATTCTTATTGTTTCGCAGGATTTCTCGAATCGATTTGAGCATAGGGTCATTGATATTCATGGTTCCTACCTGTTTGGTAGATAGGATTTGTGCATCTGGCGATCGAACCAATAGTTCAGAGATTTTATAGTAACCTCCGCAGCTTCCCATAAAAATAAACTTAGGGCTTCCGACCATTTGATCGATCGTCTTTTGACTGTGATAGCTGTGTCCTCGGTGTACGATGATCGATGGCTCTAATTTATTGTAGACAAGATAGTCACGAATAGCTTGCTGACCTGAAACTTCATGTTGCGGTTTATTCGCGAAGATGTCATAGTCATTTCCTTCTAGTGAGGATATATAATAATAGCTACCCAAATCCTGTATATACCACTTGGGCATTAAGCGAAATAGTTGAATGTAATTATTGAATGAGGCTATACCATCTCCATCATTGTAGAAAAAATTGACTTCAATAATTTTGTTGTGCTTGCTTTTAAGCTCTGCTACATCGATATAATTCAACGAATATTTAGCGAAATTTTCTTTTTTATTTTTAAACCAATCCTGATGAACCAATGCGCGCTGACCTATATTGCTTGCTAGCAGACTATATACGGCCATGGCCAATTGGTCTTTTTTAATTTCAGCTAGATCGTATTCCGATTTTATAATATTTTGAATTGAGGACTGTATCTCCGTGTGATCGCAGTTATTGATGAACTCACAAAGTACCGATGCCTCTTCAATGCAGTTGATATCGCTAAAATCTATTTTGGTCAATTTTTCTAGAAATTCTTGCCTCGATTCGGGCGTACTATTTCTATAAAAAAGCTCAGGGAATTTATGAAAAGTCGCCAAGAGGGACGAAAACTCTCTGAATTTATAATGATTTACTTTGGGTAGAAAGTCTATCAAGCTAGTTTCTCCTAAATTTTGTAGTAAAACATAGTAGCAATTGTCAAATGCGAATTGGAAAATTTCTTCCTTGCCCAATACCATCAGTGAATAAATTTCTTTCGCATTGAATTGCTTTATTTCTTTCAAATTTGGATGCGACTGGGAAGGGTTATCATTTATAGACCGAATAAATTTAAGCGAAAGTTGGTTTTGTTCTTCTTCTACGCTATGCAAACCTATTGGATTCTTCTGCACAGTAATATGCATCAAAGCTTTTAAATACTGCACATCCGACTGTCCTATCCGGTGTGCCTCATCTATGGTCAGCTCTCTATTTAAAATTTTATGAATTAATGAGTAAGATTTTGTATTAAACTGATGTTGATTAAAAATTTGAATCAGTGTTTTAGGTATAGGTTCGTTTGAGGCCATTATTTGCTTGGTCAGCAGATGATCTGGATTGCCTAAATATTTTTTAATAGAATTGGGAGAAAAGTAGGCTAGTTTATTTATTATATTGGGGAACTCAGGTTGAGTCTTTAATGATTCTTTATTTTTTAATATAATATGAGGGTGATAGGCTGCGAGGTAATCTATGAATCTACTACCTATGGGACTCTTTAGAATTGAGTTTAAATTGCTATCTACTTTATTTATATTTCGCGCCCAGGATAACAGGGAGAGCTGCGTCTTATTTAGATGAAACGTAGTAGTAATGGCCTTAGATAGCTCTTGTTTTTTTTGTCTAATTTCAGTTTCATAGGTGTATTTTCTCATGAACCAATCTTCATTTTTGGGGCTGAGTTTTGCCTGGCTATTATTCGCTAAATCAAGGCAATAATTATAAGCAGATTCAGTCAAAGATTTTTTTAGTTCATTTTCCAGATTGGCTTTGTAAATTTTCTGAACAAAACTCTTTATAATATCGGCGGGCAATATTTGCAAAGTCTCAACTGAAGTCAAATCATCATCATACTTAGCTAAATACTGAAGTATAGCTATTATCTCCGACGGATTGGAGGATTCATGGGTTAAAACTAAAAGCGTCATTATTTCTTTGGTGCTATACTGACTCAAACCTCCAGGACCATTATCAAAAAAATCGTCCAATACCCATTCTCCTTTTTTCGACAAGAATTGCATGGCAGAATTTCGGGCATAGGCATTTGGATCAAGGCAGGCAGCTAATAACTTTTTGGTGAGAATGAATTGGTTTTGTTTGAATTCCCATTCATGAGAATCATTGAACGAATTTTTGATTATGTCATCCAATAAATAATATAATTCGGAATTCACTCCCATTCTAGATTTTATCTCTAAGACTTTTTTTACCAACTGGCTATTAGAGCTTGCTGCCAAGTCAGAGAGAAATTGGTGTTTATCCAGCATTTTCACCCATGATACTGGATCATAACTGATCACTAAATTGAGCAATTGTTGTAAATCGCCCAGTTGAGCAAAATCTTCCACTTGACCATAAAAAAGTTTGGGCTTTTCAGTTGCATACTCGACAAGAAATTTTTTTGCATCTGGGTCTTTAAAAATATAGGGAAGTGCACGTATAGCATCTTGATGATTCTGTTTGAGATACTCTACAAGAAGCCCTTGCTGCTTATAATAAAAGATAGAAGGCATCATTCGGATAGCCCTTCTATAATCATGGTCTTCTATTTTTTTCGTCGCGTATAAGTTGTTGTTGATATCCTTGATCAATAGGTAGAGGTAGTCATAATAATCCAGTTTAGTATCTGTAGCGAACTGGTCAGTAATAGCCAAGGACACCAATACTTCTTCAAAATCATTAAATAAAAGCGAATCTTTATGATTGTAATTAATAGATGCCTTTAGGAATTCTGATTCAATTAATGCCAGAATTTCATTTTCCTTATTGGGAGCATCTCCTGCTCTCAAAGTGAAGTAAAAAATAGAGGAAAGAAAAATAAAAATAAGTTTCAAAATACTTCGTATCAATTGAATATGCAAAATAACTCAAAAAATCTCATTTACAGACTAGTAGTTTCATTAAAAATTCACAATAAGATGGGTAAGTGTAGTATTTTTACGATTAAAAATTAGACTATTTCACAACTTCATTCTTATTTCATTGACGACATTTTATTTTAAGATTCCTAAATTTCCCCTGCCTGTTGGGCAGAAAGGGCTTTGCTCATCAGGAATTAAATTTACTCTATGCACTTTGTCATTTCTACGAACCTGGACAGACCGAAGTGTCGATATACAGGAATCTAACCAAAACTTTTGGCAGAAAATGGATAAATATAATATTGAACTAAAGATAGTTCCTCATGTTTGAGTTAAAATCAATCTTGCTAAAGCGTTTCAGTCGCAATCGATTTGCCATTTGGGGAGGGATTTATATTTTGTTTTTGTTTCTATTGTCCCTATTTGGTCGATGTATATCTCTCGATAAGTCGGAGCATGCAAACCACCAGAACCTAGCCCATAGATTCAAAAAACCAGGTTATCGATATCAGAAGAAGTCCTCCGTCATCAATGACAGCTTGACTCCTGCGTCTGATTGGCTAATGAATTACAAAAACGGTGCTATGCACTGTAGAGATAGTATGACAAAAAAAAGTTCGAAGGATATAAATCGAATGCGTCATCCTTCGGATGCAGATTATGAATTTGTTTATTATCTGGGTTCAGATGCACTCGGTCGGGATGTGCTTAGCCGGCTTGTCTTGGGTACAAAGGTTTCAATTCAAGTAGGAATTATAGCCGTGCTTATATCTCTTCTTATTGGCGTGTTTGTAGGTAGTATGGCAGGTTTTTATGGTGGGGTCATTGATTCGTTCGCGCTTTGGTTGATGAATGTTTTTTGGGCCATACCCACCATTTTGTTGGCTATGGTTTTGCTTATGCATTTTAATTCAAATACCAAGTACCAGATTTGGTTGGTGTTTTTGGCAGTTGGACTCACTATGTGGGTAGATACCGCTAGAGTGATACGAGGCTTATTCATGCAGCTGAGAGAAAGGCAATTTGTCGAGGCTGCTAGAGTATTGGGTTTTTCGAATCTGCGCATTATTTTCCGGCATATTTTTCCTAACACTATACCTTTTTTGATCGTTATTACTGCCTCCAATTTTGCTACGGCTATCTTGATGGAATCTGGCTTGAGTTATTTAGGATTAGGGGTGCAGCCTCCAGCGCCCTCGTGGGGTTCTATGCTTCGTGAATATTACGGATATTTGGGCACAGATGTATCTTACCTCGCCTTTTTTCCAGGCTTGGCTATCACACTGGCAGTGCTGGCATTTTATGCACTGGGAAATGGATTGCGAGATGCGCTGGATGTGAAGGGGTAAAGTTTATCATTTAAATTAATTAAAAGAAGTTGAAGAATTATTCAGAATTAGAAATAGAAAAGATTCAAGACCGATTTGCAATTTTCGCTGAACAAGAATGCAAGTCCAGTTCTGCATTTTATTATGACCTAAGTCTTAAAATTTCTAAGGACGAGGAATTATCTAGAATGGCTTCCTATGCTTGTTATGGACAGCCTATCCCTAATATTTTTTTCGGTGCGGTGCATTACCTAGTATTGAAAGATAAGAATTGTCAATTGGCGAGTTATTATCCATCGATTACAAAAAGCCTAAAGAATCCAGCGCTTCCATTTGATGTATTTAAAGATTTCTGTATTCATAATGAAAGCCAGATTGTGGAACTCATATCCAGTAAGATAGTACAAACCAATGTGATCAATCGTTGTTCGTATTTGACACCTATACTATCTGAACTGATTAATAAAGGGCAAAAGAATGCTTGTGTCATCGATATTGGAGCTAGTGTGGGGTTAAATTTAAATTTTGACCTTTATGAGTATTGGACGGATGGACAAAAAATTTTTGGAGATAGTTCTGTGAAAATAGAATTTGAAACTAAGGATTCAGCTATCAAACCTATCTTGCCTACAAATTATTTTGTGAGAAAGATAGGTATAGACCAACATCTTATCAATCCACAAAATGAGGATGAAAAATTGTGGTTAAATGCCTTGATATGGCCAGATCATTTGGAGCGATTTAACTCTATGGAAAAGGCATTAGAGCTCAGGCAGAATGGAGGAATAGAAATGCTCCAAGCTTCTACTGTGCCTCAATTTGAAGAAATAATCAATGAGCAACTCAATAATGAAACTTTAATCATTTATTCTACACATACTTTGTATCAGTTTAGTCAAGAAAATCGTCAAGATTTTTTCAATATGCTAGACAGCATAGGAAGGAAGAGAGATTTCTATTTTTTATCAGTAGAATCTACTAAATATTTACAAGAAAAATATGATTCAAGTCAAACTGTGATTGAATTGACAAGCTATACTAATCGACAGAAAAACGAACAATTTATCGCTGAAACTAACGGACACGGGAATTGGATTCTATGGAAGAATGAATTTTAATTTATACTACTTCTCATGAATACTGTTGATGGAGAGATTCCTGAATTCCGCTTCGCTTCATCCGCCAGAGGCGGACGTTTGCTGGGACCCGTCATTCCTTCGAACCTGTGCAGACCGAAGTGTCGTAGGCAGGAATCTGTTTTGATACATTGTTGTCCGACAAATATAAGAAATGGCCCTTTTAGGGATTCAAAGTAGTTGAAAACATTGATAAGACTTTTTAAAATGAAATAGCAGGGGGGTCAGCTGGAATTGAATAAGTCTGGCACTGCTTTTTTCTTGTTC
>JAJTHM010000068.1 GCA_021297855.1 Sphingobacteriales bacterium
CTTGAAATCTGGGATTGGTAGAATATGGATTAAAGAAAATGTTAACGTAGACATATAGGATCATATCCGCCAAAGGCGGACGCACGTTCGAGTCGTGTCCCCGCTACAAACCTTAAGAGACCAGCAATGGTCTCTTTTTTTATGCAAGAATATGTAGTTTATATTTTGTGATCATCTTTGTATAGTAGAATTCTGATTATAACTTAATCGTTAAATTTTATCATTTAAAAACTAATTTCAAACCGTTGCGTTATACAATAATGTTCAATCTATTAGAGATTGCATTATTGTCTTATATTTAGTTAGAAAAATGTTGAAATCTAATTGATAGAATAAGTTTTGATTCATCTACTTTTATATTAATAAATTGAGTGTTTCTTAGTGAGCCATGAGTAAAAAAGACCAATTAGAATTCGAAACTCTTCAGGAGCTACTTCAGCAGTTTGAGGCTGCACTGGCTCAGAACGAAACAATCCGTTTCGATGAAGACGAGTTTGAATCTATGATTCACTATTATTTACAAAATAACCAAGCGCAGATGGCCTTGGACGCTAGTGAAATGGCGCTTATCCTCTACCCTTTCTCTTCTGAATTTTGCTTGACAAAAGCCGACGCCCATATCGAACTAGGCGAACTAGACCATGCCGAAGACTATCTCATCAATAACTTCAAAATAGATAAAACGGATATTGATTATTACATCATCCTATCCGAAGTCTATGTATTGAGAAATAATTATGAAAAAGCAATAGAGATTTGCGAGCAAGGGCTAGAAGAATGCCGAGATAATCTCGATGAACTCTACCTTCACTTGGCTGAGATATTTGATCATCAGGGAGAATATAAGGAAGTGATTCCTCTACTAGAAAAGACCTTAGAACTGAATCCTACGAACGAGGACGCGCTCTATCTCTACTCTATTACCATGTCTATTTTGGACAAAATACCTGAGAAAGCTGAATTTTTCCAAGGACTCATTGACAATGACCCATTTAATGATGAAGCCTGGTATTACTTAGCTGTCACTTTTCGCGAACTTGGAATGTATGAAAAAGCGATTGAATGTCTCGAATATATCAATGCGATAGATGAAGATGTCAACGTCTTGGGAGATATGGCACAGGTTTTCTATGAAGCCGGAGACTATGAAAAAGCGATTGATTGTTTGAAAGAATTAGAAAAAGACGATGACTTAGAGAGTCTGGATTATCAAACCTATGCCAAAGCATATAGAGAACTCGGCAATTTACATAAAGCCAAAGTCTTTTTCAAAGAAGCACTGAGTATCGATGAATCCAATGATGATATTTATTATGAACTGGCTAAAACCTACTACCAAGAAAAAAAATACGAAGCATCGCTGCCATTGGTAAACAAAGCTCTAGAAAAGAGCAAAGAACTAGCACATTACTTAGAACTCAAAGCAGATATTTTCATTGGTCTTGAAAAAATTGAAGAGGCCTGTGAGTTATATAAAAATATTATCCTTCTTCATAGCTCCACGTCTTATTATATCAGTAAATTCGCTTATATCCTAGCACTGAAATACAGTTTAGAAGAAGCGATAGAGATTTTAGACAATGGGATAGAGTCTAATCAACATCCAACGCTATATTTTCATAAAGCAGTCTTATATTTTATTTTTGATAAAGAAGATGATGGGTATCAAGCTTTCAAACAGGGCTTAGAGCAAGACTTCTCTGCGCATACCCTAGTCTTCGAAAAACTACCCGAAATGGAAAAGAATCCTAAGATTCAGATGCTGCTTTCTGTTTATGGGGAGTGATTATCGCAGCAAAGTAACATCCCCTTTTCGCACGATTTTCTTTCCATCTAAAAATTCTATTTCTACTGAATAGATAAATACCCCAGATGGTTGTTCTAAATCCTTATATAAACCATTCCAACCATTATTAATATCATTAGATTCAAACACTTTTTCACCTATTCGATTAAACACAAGTAAATGTAATTGTTTTATTTTGTTTCCGAATACTCGAAAGGTTTTATTCTCATCATAACTAGCATTCGGAGAAAATACATTCGGAATATAAATATCGTATGAAATAGGGTTGATCCTAACCTGAGTTGATTTACTAGAAATACACTTATCATTATTGTATTTAAATTCGAAATGATAATTCATAGTTTGAAATGGACTGGCAATAGGAGCCATACAATCTGTGCAGCTCAAACCTATACTAGGTGTCCAATATGGGGAAGTAATATCTACCATAAAAACGCGAGGCGAGAGTTCTATACCGCTTCCTAAATCAGCAATCGCATGAATAGAATCTAACTCCACTATAGGTTCTAAAGGGGCTTGAATTTTAAACACTGTATCTTTTTGACATTTATAGCTATCGATTATGGATATAAGAAAAGACCCTGGCGGAACTTGTCTTGAAAACATATTAGATTTTGATTTTAAATCCAATAAACTTATTTCATATTGATTCCCTGCCCAAGGCGTTCCACCTTCAATACTTCCTTCTATGAACCCATCGGATAGATATGGACAACTGGCATCTCTTGTCTTTATATCTAGGCTTAGTGGGTTATACGTTTTGAAGGTATAAGAGAAACTATCTCGACAACCGTTAGAGTCTGTCAAGATCGCTTTATAAAATGAAGATGGCTTTATGCTATTAATTTCATAATTCACTTCATTTGTATTCCACCGCAGTCTATGTGGTCTCGTGCCGCCTTCCGAAACTAATCTTATACTTCCATTCGCCTCACCAAAACATTTATTCTCTTTTAAACTTTCTAGTTTTAAACGAAGTTGTTCCGGCTCATTGATCATGATTTCATAATTAGCTAGACAGTTAGAAGCATCCATTATTTTGATATGATATCTATCTGAACGCATATTAGGAAATTGAAAACTGTTTACTAATTTCTCATTGACAAAATTTCGATAAAATCCTCTACCACCTTTGACTTCATAAGAAAACTGACCATCGTTTAATCCAAAACAAGTTATGTCCTTCTTTTTTACATTTAATATTTCTAGTTTGGGTGGATTTGAAAACTTGAATAGCGCAGAATCTTTACAATTCAAAGCATCTAGGGTTTTAATCCAGTAATTTTTATCTGCTTCTAAATTTTTAATATTAGACTTTGTGTCATAAAGTATATTATTGACGTAATAGGTGTATGGAGGCTTTCCGTGTTTTGATTGAATATTTACCACAGCATTATTTTCACCAAAACATCGAATACTATCGAGGCTATATGAATTGATCAAAGAATCTTGGGAGCGGACTATTGCAAATGAATCTAATATACAAGTCGTGTCATATAAAAATCTCAAAGCATATGTTTTTGGTAGTAGGTTTTTCAACTGTAAAGTCTGCATAAAACCAGAACCATCTATTGAAATTTGCGGTTTGAAACCAAGGTTTGGATACAACAAATCAATACGTCCATTGCTATCATACTTGCAGATAGAAGGTGTCACATTCATTTTTACTGAAAATGCAGTTAGTGTTTTGACAGAAAGGGTGTCAGTAAATTGACAATTGATTGAATCCTGACTATAAAGAACGTATTTCCCTGTCTTTAACTGAGTATAACTATTCTTATTTTCAAATAAACTGTTATCCAATGAAAATCGAAACGGTGGAAACTTGCCTTTGACACTATCCATCACTATCATACCAAGACTATCATATATACATTTATTGTGTACACTCCTCAGACTATAAATAGGTCTTTGTGGAGTTGTCGCACGCACACGATCTCTATGAATACAGCCGATACTATCTCTGATTCTAAATTCTACATTTTGATTGGTAGGAATAAAAATACTAGACTGAAATGGTAGATAAGGATTATTATTTAAACTATAGCTATATGGAGGTTTTCCATTTATAGGTTGTAATTTCATTTCTGTCTGCGTGGTATAAGGGCAGATAAAAGTATCTAACCAAATAGCCGCATCCATTGGGGTATCGATAAATGTATTAATCACCGTTGTTTTAGCTATACAGCCTAGACTATCTCTAACCACAACAGGAAACACTCCATAATATAAGTTAGGGAAAATGCGAGTGGTGATATAAGAGGTACCATTAAATGAGTAATGATAGGGTGCCAATCCACCGACCCCTTGCACTGAAATAATCGCATTAGAATCTGAAAGACACCTTACTGGATTGGTTAGCGTATGCGCTAAATGTAGGCTATCATATAGGTAATCTATAGAATAGGTTGCAGAATCTCTGCAATTATTTTGGTCACTAGCGGTTACACTATAGCTGCCTTTTTTTAGCCCTGCTATATTTCTTCCTACACTACCATTTGACCACGTATACAGATAATTGCTTAAATAATTTCGACCTCCTTGTGCATTTACCAAAATGAACCCATCCGAGTCTTCCCTACACCTCAAGCCAGACTTATTTTCTAGATTAATTTTTACTGGATTCGGATTCACATATTGCAAACTAAATTCTTTAAAACAACCCTTGGCATCTTTGATTCTAAATAGATGAAGCCCTGTATCCAATCCTGAAATGACGGAGTCTGATTGATAAGGCTTGCCTTTTATGGCATAGGAAAATGGTTTAACTGCGTTAGTGGCTTGTATAGAAAGTTTACCGTCTTTAGAATTGAAACACTTAATACTATCTATTGAATAACTAAATTGAATTTTTGGATAATCTCGTTCACTCATATGAAGCACAGAATCCAAGATACAATTATTATTATCTTTCACTCTCACCGTATAACTGCCTTTTGGAAGATACTCAAACAACGAATTTCCTTTATAGCTATTGGTATCCAGTCGATACTGATAACCTCCAACACCACCACTGGCATTGACTTGAATACTGCCTATAGAATCTCCGATACAGGAACTATCTACTATATAACTTGCTCCTAACTTAGGTGGATCTTCTAAATAAAAAGAATCCTTGTATTGACAGTTATCTTTATCTCTTATAGTAAAATAATTCCATCCTCCTTTCAGTTTATCATTGATTGAGTTGTTTTGAAATGAACCATTGTTCCAATTGTATTGAATGGGCTGCTCTCCTCCTGTGACATAGATTCGGTTATAACCTGAAGCATCTCCATAGCACTTTGGGTTATCACTTTCAGTTGTATAAGTTAATGGTGTACAAAAATGCACTGAATAGTCTTCTGTTTCACCGTTGTGATATCCTTTGCACTGATAATTAGCAGTAAAACAGTTCATATCCATTCGAATCCGCATTCGTGTAATTCCCGTGGTGGTCAGTGGCGGTATAGTAAAATTGTAAACAATAGAATCACCCTGATAGAAATTAGGAAAAGTAGGATTATGAAACAAATCAAGGGTATCTAGTTTTAAATAATCAATGCCAAACCAAA
Source organism: Sphingobacteriales bacterium (assembly GCA_021297855.1). Classification (GTDB taxonomy): domain Bacteria; phylum Bacteroidota; class Bacteroidia; order Chitinophagales; family JADJOU01; genus CHPMRC01. The sequence goes on from JAJTHM010000068.1 coordinate 5,362, forward strand.
GATGATTAAATGCGCCCGCCCCACCAGTAGAGCACGTTTCCGTCCGAATGACTAATTTGTAAGTTCGATTTCTCCTTAGTAGAATATTCTGGGTAGTATAGTCCGAATATTTTCCATTGATAGACGTCCAAGGATTTCCAGTAGTGCCGCAGGATGAAAAATTTGAATGAATCAAGGTGCCATTGTGATAAATAGACATTTCTTTAATATCATAATTATCATTCGTAGAACCAGCAGCGTCAATACAGTATTGCGAGTGCATCTGCATACTGGCTATAATTGAAACAAAAACTAATATCCCCTTCAATGCTTAAATATTTGATACAAAAATAAATACTTATAGTAATCTATTTTATATCAAAATTCGATACTTGTTAATGACCTTATCGTATATAATGCCGCAAAAATCGCCTCTAATAAAGCTAAACAACATTTATATGTTAATAGATTTAATTTTTTAAAACCTCACCTTCCCTCCTATATACATTCTTCTCACATCCATAGGTCCCCAGATCATACCAGCGTCGAAGGATTTGAGATTAGTATTTTCAAAACTCTGGATACGGTCATACTGATTGTAGGCAAAGATATTTTCCGAACCTATATAGAAATCCATGCGGTCGTTAGGGACATAGTTTATCTGGGCATGCACTATCGGATACCAAGGTGAAAAATTCTCAGAAGCTAGGCTCATATTAGGTATACGAGCTCGTCCGTTGATTAAAAGGGTCGTAGAAAATCTCCATTTTTCTTTGGTAGAAACCCAGTAAAGATTAGCCAAGAACTTATCCGTTTTGAGAAGAGGTAGAAGTTTTTCCTGTCCATCGTAGACTACTAGTGTCTGATCATTTTTATAAGACAATCTCAGACTCCAGTTAGCATTTATCTTTATATCATTATCTATTTGAAAACTCTGTGCGCGGCTCTTTTCTTTCAAATATTCTATTCTAAGAAGTTCGGGCGTTTCCAAATTCATGATGAGTTGGTTCTGAAATAAGGTGAGAAAATAACTCGCATCTATAGTAGAAGCCATCCCAAACAAGTTATAGCTAAATCGATAACTTACTCCACCATTAAAGGCTCCTTCGGCTTCTAAAGTCGCAGGCATTTGCACAGTTCTATTGGAAATCAAAAAACCGAACGCTTCTGTCAAGATAGTGGGTGTTTTGAATCCAAAGCCACCGTTGAATTTGAAGCTATGCTGCTCTGTAGGTGCAAAAATAAATGTAGCTCTAGGAGAGAAGAAGAATCCGAGTTCATTGTGATAGTCACCTCTTAAACCCAAAATAGCTGTTAGAGCTTCATTCTTGCCTGTCCACTCGGCGAAGGCACCATTCACAAACTCCTTTTTACTGAAATGCAAACTTCCTATTCGTTCATGTTCATTATTATACAAAGACTGAAAACCTAGTTTTATTTTAGAATTTTCACCACTCAAATTGGTATAATAAATCGGCGATATACTGGCATAGACTTGGTCATTATTGATGATTCGCTTAGCAATATCTCCATTTTGAGTCGCATAATTAAACTTATAAAGTATGGCAAAACTCGATTCCTTTTCAGGGTTTAATTCCCAGCCAGTCTTGAATTGCGCTTGAAGCGACTTATGATTTTGATTGATGACATAATCCGAACCAGGGTGGCTAGTATGGTGTGAGTGGTCTATCTGCCCTGCTTGACTCTCATAAGATTCTCCTTGAAGCATAGCCTGAAATCGAAATCCATTTTCACTGAGGTAATTCCATTTGTTCATCAAATTGATATTCATAAATACAGGCATATCCGTAAACCCATCGTGATTATTGTCCATTGTAATTCGAGAAAATGAGGTATGCGCCAGGAAATTTGTAAAAAGGTTTTCATTCAGCTGAAAGCCTTTAACAATATTGACATCTGTTTTAGCTATTTCAGAAATATAGCCATTCACATTCCAATCCAGCGTTTTCTTTGGTTTAAGAAATTCCAAATTCATCGTACCGCTGATATTGTCATAACCGTTGGTGACAGAGCCTATTCCTTTGCTGATTCCAATCGATTCTATCCAGGGACCAGGGACTAATTCAAGTCCAATTTTACTCAAAATCCCTCGATGATAAGGGATGCCTTCGTTCATCTGTGAAGAATAACTCCCAGCCAAAGCCAACATCTGAATTTCTCTGCCGCCTGTAATCCCATCGGAATAGTTGACATCGACCGTATTGGTGTTTTCTAAACTCTCAGCTAGATTGCAGCAGGCTAATTTGCCGAGTTCACATTTATCCAATACCTCTGTACCTTCTTTTCGGAGTTCTTCTGTTTTATTTCCCACGATGCTAACTTCGGACAATGACTTCACTTTCAATTCGACCCTGGTGTATAATTGAAGTTCAACAATACTCATTTCCTGGTACCCGATTTTTTTTAGCTTGAGGGGAGGTGAAATTGTTTGTGAAATCTTTAGACTTCCTTTAGAATCTGTGACCCCGATAGTTTTTCCAGCACTATTAATGACTTGTACGTTTTCTATGGGTTGATTTTCAATATTGACGACTTCAATTTGATACTCCTGTGCCGCAAGGCTAAAAGAGCCAATAGAAAAGAAGATAAATAGGAAAAAATTTATATTAAAATGCATAATTTGTAAATTTAGTAGTCTATTGTCCTTTAACAAAAGACAAAAGAAATTATTTTAAAATATTAAAAAATGAAATGATGTGGAAATGAATAATTTCCCCATTAATATTGGCCTAACAACGCCAAATACTGAAACTAGATAGTCTATCGCAAATCGAGTTTCGCTTAGGATAAAAATCTAGTCTAAACTTTTCAACGGGTACAAAGTAAAAATTTAAGGTGTAAAAACTAGCCTTATTAAATATTTGAATTGATCTTACTTGGACATTATTTTCATCCTTAACTTCCTGACTCGATTCAGAATAGTATATTGTACTTGGTATTCGTGTTTCCTGCCATCCACAGCAGCCATTGCCCTGACAGCAGCCTATATCTGTATTAGATGATTCTTCATCTGATGTGCAGCTGCCACAGCAACTAGTTTCTTCTTCACTACAACATGAACTGACGACTTCGTTGATAGAAGAATAGGCATACAAATTTGCATTACCTAAGAACAAAAGGTAAAGTAGAATGAAAATATTAGATAAAATTCTCTGCTTAATCACATCACAAAATTAGGCAAAATAACTCATAATCACTTCATAAAGGTTAATATCAAGATATAAACTTAAAAAGAAAAACAAGGAACTCCATAAAATACAGCAGGAGAACATATAAATAAATATTTTGGTTTTATTTGTTGTTATTTGCAAGGCAAGCATAGTACCCACAGGAAGTGTCAATAAAATAGGTGCTAAAATCGATATTCCAACTAAGCCCATGTTCCTTCTCACCTTGACTAGAAATTTATTCCATTGATTAAACCGATGGTAGGGTTTATTTTTATATCGTATAGCATAGTATTTTTTAGTAACAAAACTCCCAAAATTGATAAAAATAAGCAACCCTATGGCGCCTCCAGCTAGATTTGCCAAAATAGATGGTAAAATACCTGTATCGAGATTGATAGCCGTAAACAAGCCCAGTCCATATTTAACTATAGAAAATAGAAATATAGTGACTAATTTAGACCAATAGGAGACTATATCCACGTCAGAATTACGCTATTTGAAACTTAGGTATTTATCAACTAAATCACTTGAGCCTAAAGCAATAGGTACACGCTGATGAAGCTCTGTCGGCACTATCTCTAAAATATCCGAAATACCATTGGTGTACTTGCCTCCCGCCTGTTTTTGAATAAAGCTCAGCGGATTGCATTCGTATTGAAGTCTTAACTTTCCATTGGGAGACTTGGTCGTAGCTGGATACAAAAATATTCCTCCTTTTAACAAATTTCTGTGGATATCAGCGACCATAGAACCAATGTATCGCTGAGTAAGCGGCCGATTCGTAGCTTTATCTTCTTCCAAACACCAATGGCAAAAGTCTAAAACGCGTTTCTCATAGAAATTATAATACCCAAAACTTATAGACAATATGGTCGAAGAGGTCGGCGTTTGAATTTTTTCATGCGATAGAATATATTCTCCCTCTTTATGATCTAAAGTAAATGCATTCACTCCATGTCCCATCGAATAAACTAAAATGGTCGAACTACCATAAATTACATAGCCTGCACTCAAAATATCATTTCCTTTTTGAAGAAAATCTGAAAGCAACAACTCGCCCTTAGACTTTCGTTTGTAGATACTAAAAATGGTGCCAATGGCAGAACAGGTATCTATATTACTACTACCGTCTAATGGATCAAATAAAACAATGTATTTAGCCTCTTCATTTTGACATTGGTCAAAAGATATGAAATCTTCCATTTCTTCCGACGCTACTCCTGCGCAGTATTTAGAAGACTTTAATGATTCGATTAACCAGTCATTGGATAGTTCATCGAGCTTCATTACCTCCTCACCTTGTACATTTTCTTTATCTGCCTTCCCCAGTATCCCAACGAGTGCAGCATGATTCACGACATGGCTTATCTTTTTTGTAGCTTCCTCTAATTTATAGTATATCTCTTTCAAGCCTGGTTCGGTTTGAAGTGTAACCTCTTTGTTTACTAAAAACTGGTCAAGATTTATCTTAGTCTGCATAATTGACAATTTGTAAATTCATTTTTTTAATGGTTAAAGCACTAATTACTCGGTTTCGACATCGTCTGTCCCTGCATATTCTGAAGGCAAATAAATGGTAAATATACTGCCTTTACCTAATTCACTATGCACAGTTACATTGCCGTAATGTGCTTCAGCCATTTCCTTGACATAATTTAGGCCCAATCCAAAGCCCTTGACATTGTGTACATTTCCTGTAGGTACACGATAGAATTTTTCAAAAACGCGCTCTAAAACCTCTGTAGGTATTCCAATACCGTTGTCTTCTACCACAATTTCTATACCCTTAGATTTGTTATAAGTAGCTACGTGCAATTCTAAAGGTACGTCTTCTTTTCTATACTTTATCGAATTTTCTATCAAATTATTTACCATATTAGAAACATGTATTTTATCTGCTTCAATAATACTGTTTATGGCATTAGGACTGTAGGTTATTGTTCCATTGACTTCATCTATATTGATTTGATTTCGGCTCACAATTTCTGCAATAATTTCATTTAAGTCGATTTCAGAAATTTTCAATTTTATACTCGATTTTTTAAGTCTAGCAGCTTGAAGCACTTTTTCAATATTATTTAATAAGCGTTCATTCTCCTGTTTTATTACAGTGGCATAGTGGAACACCTTTTCTTTGTTTGTCAGTATTTTTTCATTGCGAATCATATTGCTGGCCAAGCCAATAGTGGCCACAGGAGTTTTCAACTCATGGGTCATGTTATTAATAAAATCCGTTTTCATATCGCCAAGGCGCTTCTGCCTATAGATAGTATAAATCGTGATCATAAAAGATCCAATGACTAAGGCGATCAGGAAAAATGAAGTAAATAGCATAGGGAGCACCTGTTGATTGATGTATTTATCTTTCTGTGGAAAATAAATAAATAATAATGCGTACTCATTATATATGCTGTTTGGAAAAATTTTTGATTTGTAACTTTTTTCTAAAATACTTTCATTCAGACTAGGATAATCTGAGAAAATAACTGATTTCGTCTTATTGTCGACTATACAAATTTTAAATTCTAGAAGAATATTATTGTCAATAAAATGTTTTTTGATAAGATTTTTCAACGTATCAGGAAACACCTTTTCATCGATACATGTATTTTCAAACAACATGATTTTACCCCGATTGCGCATCGCCTCATTAAACTCATTATAATGCCTTTTTAGACGCTCAAATTCATTAGGTTTCATATTGAGAATCCTTGACTTTGGAATATTGAGTTCTGATGTTAAAATTTTAAAAAATTTACTGTTAGTATCTTTCAGCGTGTATGTGAAATTTATATCGCTTACACCTTCTTCAATGTTGAGATACTCTTCCTGAGCGGTAAATGCTTTCTGGGCTATAGGGTTATTGCTGAAAAAAATGATATTGGATTCCTTTTCATATTCATCTAAAGCACCTGCCAGAGCAGAATATACTCGATTATCAAAATTCTCTATCTGCTGCTCAAAGGAACTTTCGATAAAGTAAACCTGAATAGCGACTAATCCAATCATAGAGATAAGTGCTACAATAACAATAACAATTATATACCGCAGGTTCACTACTTACTCAAAAGGTTTAAAATATGAAAGCGCATTAATCTAAAAAACATATTTTTGCGTAAAATTAATATTAAAAAATGAAGTTTACTGTATCTTCACAATTATTAAGAGACAACCTAAGTAAAATCTATGGTGTAGTTGGTTCTAATAACGTCATCACCATTTTGGATAATTTCCTTTTTAAGCTCGAAAAAGACAATCTCACGGTTATTTCGTCCGATGTAGAGAACTCTATGAAGGTAGAAATTCCTGTGCAATCCTCTGAAACTGGAGCATTGGCCGTGCCTGCTAAGAAATTGATGGATACCATAAAATTTATTGCTGACCAGCCACTCTTGATGTCTATCAATGAAACGGATGGTGTTTTAGATATCCAAACGAACAACGGTAACTATAAATTGACAGGGTTCAACGCAAAGGAGTTTCCAGAACTAAGCCAGATAAAAGATGCACAAGCGGTCTCTATTGAATCTACAATATTAAATCATGCCATAGGTCAAGCCAGTTTCGCTATTGGAAATGATGAGTCAAGAAAGGCTATGACAGGATTATATTGCCAATTTGACAAAGATGGAGCCACCTTCGTAGCCACGGATGCCCAAAAACTTGTGAGATTTAAGCGAAGAGATGTGAGTACGAATGGTACGTTCAATTTCATATTGCCCAAGAAAGTTCTAACTCAACTGAAGACCTCCTTGCCGAGCGAAAATTCTACAGTAGATATAAGTTTTAATAAAAATCATTGCTCGTTCAAATTTGGTAATATTTATTTAATATGTCGTTTGATAGAAAGTCAATATCCTGATTATAATGCAGTCATACCGACAAACAACCCGAATATTCTGATTATAAATAGAGAGGAATTATTATCCTCATTGCGACGATTGACGCCGTATACTAGCCAAACAACCCATCAGGTTGTATTCCAACTAGCAGGAAGTCAATTGACCGTATCTGCTACCGATATCGACTATGCGAGTGAAGGTAGAGAAAATCTAATGGTCAACTACAATGGCGAAGATTTCACTATAGGCTTTAATTCTAAATATTTATCCGAAATACTTTCTACGATTCACTCCGAAGAAGTGATGATAGAGATGTCCACACCGGCTAGAGCCTGCCTTATTCTCCCAAATGAAACCAATGATAAAGAGAGTATTTTGATGCTTATAATGCCTATTATGGTCAATTAATAGCGAATAGTTAATAACTAATAGCTAAAATATTAGCACACAAGTGACAACAAGGCTCAATGTCTTTATTCAACATTAAAAATTAATCATTCAACATTAGTCAAATGTTAGAAAAACTAAATCAATATAAATCCAAAGCTCCCGAGATTGTATTCGAATGGAAAGATGATGAAACTGGTGCTGAAGGTTGGGTAGTAATCAATAGCCTAAGAGGTGGCGCTGCTGGCGGTGGTACAAGGATGAGGCTAGGTTGTACAAAAGATGAAGTTCTTTCCTTAGCCAAAACAATGGAAATAAAATTTACTGTAGCTGGTCCACAAATAGGTGGGGCCAAATCTGGTATCAACTTCGACCCTAAAGACCCAAGAAAACAACTCGTCCTCAATAAATGGTATAAAAGAGTGGTGCCACTCCTTCAGAATTATTATGGAACTGGCGGTGATATGAATGTAGATGAGGTCAAAGACGTCGTGCCTATTACAGAAAAATATGGGCTGCATCATCCTCAGGAAGGTATAGTCGTAGGACATTATACCCCAAGCGCTGAACAAAAAAAAGTCCAAGTTTATCAATTACAAAAAGGGGTTGAGCTCGATGTGAAATCTGCAGCTCTATCCCCAAATCCAACCAAGGCCTATTTAGTAGCTGATTTGATAACAGGATATGGAGTTTCTGAATCCGTGCGTCATTTCTATGAGATATATAAAAATCAGAAACTCGAAGGTAAGCGTGCGATCATTCAAGGATGGGGCAATGTAGCGGGTGCTGCTGCCTATTACCTCGCACAGCAAGGTGCTAAAATTGTAGGAATAATAGACAAAGACGGAGGATTGGTATCAGAAGATGGATACAATCTCGAAGAAATCAAAAACTTGATGGAGACTAGGAATGGAAATGCCTTATCTCATCCTAACATGCTAAGCTTTGATGAAATAAATGAAAAAATATGGAAGCTAAAAGCGGATATATTTATCCCAGCGGCTGCTTCTAAAATCGTGCAGAAATCTCAAATTGATAGCCTCTGCGCTCATGGTCTAGAAGTAATCAGCTGTGGTGCCAACGTACCTTTTGCTGATGCGGAGGTCTTCTATGGAGAAATTGCTCAATACACAGATACAAAATGCAGCGTAGTCCCAGATTTCATAGCCAATTGTGGCATGGCTCGGGTATTTGCCTATTTGATGCAGCCAACGGGAGTGACGCTCACCGAAGAAGCTATATTCGAAGATGTATCTATAACTATAAAAAATGCCTTGCACGACTGCTTCCGCTCTTCCAGCGACCTAGTAGGTTTACAAAAAGTCGCATTGGGTATAGCGATGGATAAGCTGATGTAAATTGTTTGGGGGATTTTCCCTGATCTATGGACAAATTCAATAATCAATATCGAATTTCATCCGCTCGCCTAGCTGGCTATGACTATGGTCAAAATGGCGCTTATTTCATTACCATTTGTACAAAAAATCGAATCCATTATTTCGGCGAAATTGTGGATAGGAAAATGATTTTAAATGAAATCGGAAACCTGGCCCATGAATATTGGCAGGAAATTCCAAATCATTTTTCCTATATCGAATTAGCCAATTTTGTGGTCATGCCCAATCATATTCATGGGATATTGATTATTTATAAAAATACGGATAATGGGTATGATAGGACGTTGCAGGTCGATATCCCATCTGTAGAGACGTTGCAGGGATTTTCCGTAGAGACGTTGCAATGCAACGTCTCTACGGATACGGTAAAAAACCAAAAAATGGCCGAAATATCACCCAAATCAGGCACCATTTCATCCATTATTCGTTCGTATAAATCCATTGTGACGAAACATGCGAGATACATTAAACCAGAATTTGAATGGCAATCTCGATTTCACGATCATATTATACGAAATGAACCATCATTTAATAACATTCAAAATTATATCGAAAACAATCCCGCAAACTGGAAACAAGATAATTTTTTTTAATTGAATCGTTTAACTGCTCCTCATCCTAGGATCCAGCCACCGATAGACCATATCAAGCAAAAAAGATATACTTACAAACAATAAGGCTATAAATAGAGAAGCACCTAGAACAACTGGAATGTCAAATTTCATCAAGGCATTGACGGATAAAGAACCAAGACCTTTCATATCAAAAATAATCTCAATAAAATAAGCCCCTGCAAGCAGTGAGCCAAACCATCCCGCTATAGAACTTACTACGGGATTTAGAGCATTGACCAGGCCATGTTTCCAAACGACCGTTTTCATAGATAGACCCTTGGCTAAGGCGGTTCGGATGTAATCTTCCTTTAAGGTATCGAGCATAGAGTTTCTTGTCAACTGGGTTATTATGGCCAAAGGGCGAAGACTAAGGGCCAAAACTGGTAAAATCAAATTGCGCCAACTGAAAAAAGCATTGCCAATATCATCGTATTCAACCAAAGACCCTTTGAATGAAAGTCCTGTGAAGTCGCTTAAATAGTAGCCTAGCGTCATAGATAGTATTATTGCTATAAAAAAAGAAGGAATAGAAACTCCTATAGACGAAAATACCAGAATTAGTTGATCTGGCCATTTCTGGTAATTTGTGGATGCCAGAATCCCAAGAATTATTCCTAGAAAAGAAGCTAAAACGATAGATATGAAAGCTAAGATAAAGGTAGTCTTAGACCTAGTCCAAACCAGATGACTAACTAATTCCTGATTTTGAAAGCTTCTACCCAAGTATGGAAATTTTAGCCACAGCCCTGTATTATAAACAGTTAAGAAATTCCAACCAGACAATTTAATATCCTGATTGTACCAATCACTCTCTATTTCTTGGGAATAAATACTAATCGGGGATAAGTCGTTCAAGTGAATAGCTAGCCGCTTCCAAGCTGGTAAATGCAAGCGAAACTGCTTCTCTATAGCTCGCTGCGTATTCTCGTCGCTATTCTGACCAATCATAGACAACACAGTGTTGACTGATAGAACCTGAAGTAAAAAATATAAGATGAGGTAAACTCCAAAGACGACTGTGATCAAAAAAACAAATTTGCTTTTCATATCACAGAGAATTTAAAATTCTAATCTACAAGCATTTCCAATGCTAACCACCTCTCCTCCGCAGGATTAGTAGAAAAAAAGTTGAGCAAACCACCACTTATTTCAGCTACACTGAGAGCCATGGAATGATAACTATCTATCAATCTATTTCTAAAGCCTTCATCTAACTTGGCTAGTATAGGTTTCATTTCTGCCAACTTATCTGAGAGCACCTGCATTTTTTGATCTAGCTCAGTAGGCAAAGAATTTCGCACCAAACCCAAATTTTCTTTGATAAAGGTGTTCGATTCCATATAGTATTTTCTCAAACTATGATGCGAAGTTTTGATTCTGAAATGAGTGATTTTTTCTATCCACTCCAACTCTTTATGATCTAATACTCCATCAGCTTCTGCTATGAGAAGACCAATATAAAGAGGGGCTTCGGTTAATTTTGAAAATTCATCTACTGTTAAATGAGAAAAGCTATTCATATATAAATTTAAAATACTGATTTTAGGACTGCAAATTTAAGGGTATTTGGTAAAGTTTGAAATAAAAGTTGTAAGTCTCAGTGGACAGTATTCAGTAGCAGTGGACAGTATTCAGTAGCAGTGGACAGTCAGAGTACGCAGTGTTTTTTTAAAGTAACGGAATCTTTAAGTGGTTCGAAAGAAATAAAAACACAGCGTTCTCCGCACCTATGCGGTGAAAAAAGACCATTTACAAACTACCCGCCAACAATCCCAAATCGGTGCTGATATCTCCTACTGCATTCGCTATGGTAGGTTGGCCTCCACCACCACCTTTTATAATAGGGGCTATTTCCTTTACAATAGACTTCGCATCAGGTTTGCCCGCTTGAAGATAAGCATCACCGCAAATGATAGTGAGTTTTAGCTTGCCATCTTCTTTGGTAGTGAGGATAAATGAATTTTCTTGGAAATGATTTCTCAATCTAGAAGCTAGGACTTTGACAATTTCACTCGACAAATGATCATAGCTCAATACCTTACTAATACTAGCCGGAGTATGAATTAGTTTTTCAAATTCCAAATTCGCAATGACTTGCTCATAACTCGTCAAGGTCTTTCTCATCTGCGCGTGCTCATTCGACAGAGTTTGAACTGTCTGAACTAGCTTTTGAGGGTTTTTTAATATCTGACTCACTTTATTTAGAGTAGCTTCTTTCTGCTGATAATAATCCAAAACATTTGTAGAAGTCGTAGCTTCTATCCTGCGGATACCAGCAGCTATCGAAGATTCAGAAAGTATTTTGAAAAATCCGATTTCGCTTGTATTCGATACATGCGTGCCGCCGCAGAGCTCCATCGAATAGTTTTTATCAAAAGTCACCACGCGAACCTTTTCTCCGTACTTCTCTCCGAAAAGTGCCGTTACACCTCTATCCATAGCCTCCTTTATAGGAACATCCTGATCGATATTTCCTTTGATTTCTTCGGTTATTTTTTCATTGACGATTTGTTCTACTTTTTTCAGTTCATCATCCGTCATTTTAGCGAAATGGGAGAAGTCAAAACGAAGGTATTCTGGTGTAACCAAAGATCCTTTTTGTTGCACGTGATCTCCTAATACCAATCTTAATGCTGATTGTAATAAGTGCGTTGCTGTATGATTTTTTGTCGTTCGCTTTCTATTTTCTAGATGGATTTCAGCATGGAAACTTCCCGTTAAATCATCTAATAATTTATCAGTAAAATGAACAATGGTATCATTCTCTTTCAACGTATTGACTATGTTGATCAACTGACCATTCGATGCTTTCAATACGCCTGTATCTCCTACCTGTCCGCCACTCTCAGCATAAAAAGGCGTTTTATCTAATACGATTTGATAGAGAATTTCTTTTTTCGTTTTGACTTGTCTATATCTCAAAATTCGCACAGAAGCAGTATAGTCCATATACCCAATAAACTCTGAATGCGCTGCAGAAGTATTGACCTCCACCCAATCTTCGGTCTCGAGCTTAGTTGCTTGTCGTGATCTATCTTTTTGAATATCTAATTCCTTTTCAAATTCTTTTTCATCGACCTCCATATCCTGCTCTCGAGCCATCAATCTCGTCAGGTCTATCGGGAAACCATAGGTATCATAGAGCTCAAAAGCATCTTTTCCTGAAATGGTTTTATTGGAAGAATTATTGGCTTTTTCTTGAAATAATTTAACCCCTACACTCAAGGTCTTGAAAAAAGAAGACTCTTCTTCACGTATCACATTTTCAATATAAGATTGCTGAGCAATGACTTCAGGAAATACATCTTTGAACTGATTGGCTAATACCTCTACTAATTGAAACATAAAAGGTGATTCGAATCCCAGATAGGTATAGCCAAAACGGATGGCACGTCGCAATATCCTTCTTATCACATAGCCTGCGCCAGTATTGGATGGTATCTGTCCATCTGCGATAGAGAGGGAAATAGCGCGAATATGGTCAACAATAACCCGCATGGCGATATCTTCTCTGCTATCTGATCGCGTATATTTTTTCTTTGATAGGCTTTCAACTTTTGCTAAAAGCTGAGTGAATAAATCGGTGTCATAATTAGAATTTTTTCCCTGTATCACGCGCACTAAACGTTCAAATCCCATACCTGTATCCACATGCTTGGCAGGTAGATATTCTAAGGAACCATCCGCTTTGCGATTAAACTCCATGAAGACATTATTCCATATTTCGATGACATAAGGATCGTCTGCATTGACTAAACTAGCCCCATCTACGCGAGCTCTTTCTTCATCATTTCTGCTGTCAAAATGGATCTCAGTGCAAGGTCCACAAGGTCCAACATCTCCCATTTCCCAAAAATTATCTTTTTTGTTTCCCAACAAAATTCTGTCCTTGGCTATATATTTTTCCCAAATTCTCGCTGCATCATCGTCCTTGTCCAATTTTTCACTTGCATCGCCTTCAAAAATGGTTACATATAATCTATCTTTTGGCAATTGATAGACTTCTGTCAATAATTCCCATGCCCACTGGATGGCCTCTTCTTTGAAATAATCGCCAAAAGACCAATTGCCTAACATTTCAAACATGGTATGATGATAAGTATCCACTCCCACTTCCTCTAAATCATTGTGCTTACCAGAAACCCTAAGACATTTCTGTGTGTCCGCTATGCGTCCTACTTCTGCAGCCCTATTTCCTAAGAAAATATCTTTAAAAGGATTCATACCGGCATTAATAAACATAAGGGACGGGTCATTTTTAACTACCATCGGGGCAGATGGCACAATTTTGTGACCTTTGGAAGCAAAAAACTCCAGGAATTGATTCCTAATCTCGTTGGCGTTCATTCTATTATTATCTATAGAGGTTAATATGAATTATTTAAGGAATATTTGAGTAAAATTCGCTTTATTTGTAGGCTAAACTCCACTTTTCCATTTTAAAATTAAATGGGCAAAGATATAGAATTAATGGCAAAAAAAAAACCAACCTTAGTTTTTAATCACGCAAATCTGACCTTTGAGCAGAAGAAAGTCAGTTGGCAGTCAAGATTAGGCTATGGGCTGATGATTCTGAGTGGCATTTTAGTTTTTGGCTTTATCTCCGTGATGATATCTCATAAAATCTTCCCTTCCCCCAATGAACAAAATCTAAATAGAAGAATTAAACTGCTTCAAAAAGAGTACCAAACACTGGATAAGCACCTAGATTTAGTTAGTGAAGATTTGGGCACACTTCGAAAGAGGGATGAAAATATGTATCGTGTTATTTACCAACGAGATCCTATAGACGATAAAATATGGAAGTCAGTGGAAAATGGTACGGAGAAATATGATTTATTGACCAAAGAGTCTGAATATAAAGTAATTGGTGAGATACTCAAGAAAATAACCATAGTAAGAAATACCATGAAACTGCAAGAAAGCTCGTACAATGAACTCGCAGACCTCGTTCGTAGAAAAGATGAAATGCTCAGCTCCATACCCTCTATTCAACCAGTTTCTAACAGGGATTTAACCCGAATAGCCTCAGGATTTGGTTGGAGAATGCATCCGATATATAGAATACCAAAAAGACATGAAGGAGTAGATTTTACTGCACCGACTGGCACCCCTATATACGTGTCAGGAGATGGGGTCATCCTCAATTGCAATTATGATGGAGGCTATGGAAACTGCATTATTGTGAATCATGGTTATGGTTATAAAACACGGTACGCGCACCTATCTAGCTATGCTGTGCGAGCTGGAGATAGAGTGAAACGCGGGCAAAAAATTGGACTTGTTGGAAATACAGGCGCCTCGGTAGGACCTCACCTGCATTATGAAGTAGAGTACAATGACCAAAAAGTAGACCCTGCTCTCTTTTTTTATAATGATCTCAACAAGGAGCAGTTTGAAGAAATAGTAAAAATTACCAATGCGCGAGGTAAATCTTTTGATTAAAAATATAAGAAAATAAATGGAAACACAATCCAAGCCAGCCAGAAATAAAATATCCTATTGGAACTCCGTATTCAGTATTACAACCGTTCTATTCCTAACAGGTTTTTTAGGTATATTTATTTGGATAGCAAAAAATACGAGCGATGCATTGAAGGAAAGTGTGTATATACAGGTGGAGATGGTAGATACGACCCAAAGCACCTATGATAATTTCAAAGCTGAATTAGAAAATTTAAATGGGGTAAAACAGGTAAAGTTTGTTTCTAAAGATATTGCAGCAGCAAAACTAAAGAAGGAAATCAACGATGATTTCATCAATGTCATTGGATATAACCCACTTTTTAATTCATTCGAAGTCAATATAAAATCCGAAAAATTCAACCCAGAGGTTTTAGAATCTACCAAAAATACGATTCTGAAAAGTTCTTTAGTAAAGGATGCAACCTATCCAAAAGTTATTTCTAAAACATTAAATAAAAATCTCAGGAAAATTACCTTAATTTTAGGAGCCATTACACTATTCCTGCTCATCATCGCTGTAGTACTTATCGATAGTACCATACGCTTAGCAATGTTTTCGGATAGATTTCTTATCAAAAGTATGCAACTTGTAGGTGCCACAAGATGGTTTATAATACGACCTTATATTTGGAGAGGTATTTTGAATGGTATTTTGAGTGCGTTGATTGCTTCAGGACTATTGGTACTTATTTTATACTTATTCGATAAATATACCCAATTGTTAGAATTGCAAAAAGAAATAAAATATCTTTCCATCATATTTTTTGGATTAATTTTGCTTGGTGTAATTCTCTCATTTATCAGTACATTCTTTGCTGTAAATAAGTATTTACGCATGAAATTAGATTCACTTTATTAGTATATAAATAATAAATATAACATATAATGTCAAAAAAAGCACAGGTAAAAACAAGTCTAGACGTCGATAAAAAAGCGACCACGAATGTTGAAGAAACGAGTAATTTTAAATCTCCATTGCTATTTGAAAAAAAGAATTATCAATTAATGTTGCTGGGTTTGCTAGTAATATTTGCTGGGTATGGACTGATGATGGGGACCAATAATGATATAGAAAGTCTTACGGCTAAATTTCCCAAAGAAGAAGTTTACAGTGCTCGCAGAATTATAATTGCACCTATAGTGATTGTACTTGGTTTTATTATTGAAATTTACGCAATCCTCTCGGCAAAAAAAAATAACTAATGACCTATTTCGAGGCGTTTGTATTGGCGCTGGTAGAAGGTCTTACTGAGTTTCTTCCTGTGTCCTCTACGGGGCATATGATTTTGACTTCAGCCGCTTTAGGTCTAAAAACTAGTCCATTTCTCAACCTTTTTATTATATCCATTCAATTTGGGGCCATTCTCTCTGTGGTAGCGCTATACTGGAGGCGTTTTATTGTTTCCATTCAATTTTATATCTGTATTATCTATGCTGCCATTCCCACAGTTATCATTGCTTTTCTACTAAAAAAATATGTAGATCAAGCTCTAGGAAGTGTGGCTATAGTGGGAATCAATTTATTGCTCGGAGGTTTTATTATGTTGTATCTAGAATCCTATTTCAAAAATCAAACGAAGTCGAATGAAAATCTAAAGCCCTTCAATTATTTCTATATAGGTTTGTTTCAGGCTATTTCCATATTTCCTGGTGTCTCTCGCTCCGCTGCTACGATTTATGGTGGGATGTTTCAAGGTATGAACAGGAAAGATGCCGCAGAGTTTTCCTTTGTTTTAGCTGTCCCTATTATGTTCATGGCTACGGTCAAAGATTTATATGACTTTATGAAAGGTGGAATGAACTCAATTTCAACCCACGAGTTCTCCTTATTAGCTTTCGGAAATGTTGCCGCATTTTTTGTATCTATTCTAGCTATCAAATTTTTCGTTTCTTATATAGTTAAAAATGGCTTCAAAGTATTTGCCTATTATAGAATTCTAATGGGCATTCTAGTGCTTTTATTATTTAGGTATTTTAGTTTTTCATTACAAATGATTTAGTGATTAGTAAAATCAGGAACGTATGAATTTGTTAAAGGAACTAGAAGCCGGCATTATTTTACCCATTTATAAGCCTTTAAAATGGACTTCTTTTGATGTCGTAAAGAAAATCAAAGGGCTAACAAGGAAATCCATTCCGAATCTTAAAATAGGGCACGCAGGGACTTTGGATCCATTAGCAGAAGGAATTTTGATTATCTGCACACAAAAAATGACTAAACAAGTAGATGCCATTCATGCTTTACCAAAAACCTATATAGCCAAAATTTTTATAGGAGCAGAGCGTCCTTCCTATGACAAAGAAACAGAAATTTCAAAACTCTATACAACAGAGCATCTTACTGAAAAAATAGTGATAGAGACTCTAAACAGTTTTTTAGGACCGCAAAATCAAATACCGCCGGTTTATTCTGCTGTAAAACAAGATGGTAAACGACTCTATCTTAAAGCCCGAAAAGGTATTGAGGTAGAGGTTAGATCCCGAGAAGTTGAAATTTATGCGATTCAATTAGTTGAATTCAGTTTACCTTATATAAAAATAGAAGTTACGGTATCCAAGGGTACTTACATACGTACATTAGCTTATGACATTGGCAAAAAGTTAAATTCTGGAGCCTACTTAGACCATTTAATTAGAAGCAAGGTGGGAGATTATACCATAGAACAGTCCATGGATATCGATTCAATACATAATGCTTTAGCCACTAGAGAAGAAAAATGAATATATACCGCGAACTTCCTCTCCTTGCCGATTGTGTTATTACCATTGGATCTTTTGATGGGCTTCATCTAGGACATCAATATCTCATTCGGGAAGTTCAAAAGATTGCCAATGAAAATAAACTACCTTTTTACCTGATTAGTTTCGAGCCGCACCCTAGATTGGTTTTACAGCAAAATAGTGATTTTAAACTATTGCAAACCTGGAATGAAAAAACGGCGCTTTTAGAACAGTTCGGAGTTTATAATTTAATAGCAATTCCCTTTACAACTGAGCTTTCGCAGAAAAGTGCAGAAGAGTTTATCCTAGATTATATACTCAAGCCCTTGAATCCTAGAATCGTTGTTCTCGGCTACGATCATAAATTTGGGAAAGATAGGCAAGGTTCCAAAGACACATTTCTGGCTTTGAAGAGCCGATTAGGACTGAATTTAGACATAATTCAGTTACAAGAATACGTGAATCAACGATCTCATATTAGCTCTACGACTATTCGTCAGCTGATTCAGAATGGTCAAATTAAAGAAGCCAATGGCTTGTTAGGGCACACTTACGAATTATCGGGTAAAGTGGTAGAAGGTAAAAAACTAGGAAGAACTCTAGGGTATCCGACGGCTAACATTCTGCCTGAAAATATAGATAAACTAATCCCAGCCTTAGGCGTATATTATACAACCATCAAAGTGGGCGGCGTATGGCACAAAGCTGCAACCAGCATAGGATTAAACCCTACTGTAGAGGATATAACTACCCCCAGAATTGAATCCCATATTCTCGATTTTGAGGACGACATATATGGCGAATTAATCACCTTAAAATTTCATGACTACATAAGGGCAGAAAAAAAATACGACAACCTGGAAGCTTTGAAAGTGGCTATCGGTCAAGATATAGCACAAATTGAAAAACAATGATATATGGCAGCGCTTTATATCCATATTCCATTTTGTAAAAAAGCTTGTCATTATTGCTCTTTCTATTTTACATTAAGCACAGTCAAAAAAGCTGAATTCATTGAAGCGTTGTGCAAAGAAATACAAAATCGGAGCACTGAGTTAAAAAGTCAAACCATTTCTTCTATTTACTTCGGTGGCGGAACCCCTTCCCTACTTAGCTATCATGACATAGATAGTATTATGCAAACTATCTATAAGCATTATAAAATAAGTGAAAACCCAGAGATAACCATTGAATCCAATCCTGAAAATCTTTCAGACACCTATATCAAAGAGTTAAAAGCCCTAAACATCAATAGACTGAGCGTCGGAGTGCAGTCGTTTTCTAGTATAGACCTAGAAGTGATGAATAGAAATCACGATGCCAAGCAGGCCATAGATGCATTAAAATTGGCAAGAAAAGTATTTGACAATTTATCCATTGATTTAATATTTGGTCTACCCTATTCTGGAATAGAACAATGGCAGACTAATCTACAACTAGCTATGGAATTGGATGTAGATCACATATCAACCTATAACCTAACGGTAGAGGAAAAAACTGCATTGGCGCGCAAAGTAGAGAGAAGGGAATTGCCTTTAGAGCCAGACTATACGCTCAACAATATGTATTTACATACCATAGATTTTCTTTCCAATCATGGCCTAACGCAGTATGAGATTTCCAATTTTGGTAAGCAAAATTTCTGGTCACAACACAATATTAGCTATTGGACACAGTTACCCTACCTAGGTTTTGGACCCTCCGCACACAGCTATAATGGTGAGGAAAGAAGATGGAATGTATCAAATTTAAAAAACTATATTGATGCCATACAAAATAACCAAAGCTATTGGGAAAAAGAGGTTTTGAGTATAGAAAATAAATATAATGAATTTGTTATGACTAGGTTAAGAACAATCTTTGGTGTGCGAATTGAGGAAATAAAGACTATCTTTGGAGGCGGTTTTGAAACTCATTTTCTGAAAACACTAAGAAAATTAGAATTTCAAGATTGGATACTACAAGAAAACAATACCTTTAAATTGACCAATTCAGGCAAAGTTTTAGCAGATCATATAGCCAGTGAATTGATGCTGTAATTCTCCAAAAATTTAACAAAAAAGATAAGAATCGTCGTGAAAGAAAAAAACGAAAAAACAGAAACCAAAGTTTTAACGCTCTTTGGGAAGAACTATGAAAAGAAATTTAGTTTTGATAAATTAAAAGAGCTTCTACCCAAAACAACTAGAAAAGAAAAGCTCGTTCATGCTCTGATGGTACTCAAACGCCAAAAGAAAATAGTAGAGATCGAAATGGATGTGTATATGCTCAAAAAATGGGAAGATGAACTCCCATCAAAACCCAAAACATTTATCAAAACAAGTAAAGAAAAAGATATCAAAGAAATTACAACAAAAAATGAACCTATCAAAGCAGGAAGCGATGAGGTGGAAGGCATATTAGACATTACAGCCACAGGAGCTATGTTTGTAGCGATAGAAGGTATGGACCGAGATGCTATAATGCGCAGTAAAAATGTACCAGCTTTTAGTGGAGACCGCATTCTCGTTAAATTAGATAAAGTGCGAGAAGGTAAGCGCACAGAAGCTAGATTTATAAAAGTAGTAGAACGAAAACTCAAGAGTTTTATAGGGAAATTCTCCGTTCACAAATCAAAAGATTTTGAAGTCTATTTCGTCACTCCCGTTTCTTCAAAAGCTTTATTTGATTTTTATATTTCTTCCAAATTCATACACGAAGCAAAAGATGGCGACTATGTGGAGATAGAATTTTTAGAATGGGGCGAGAAAGAAAAAAATCCAAGAGGCAAGGTGATAGAAGTGTTGAAAAATTTCAATCCTAATGAACTCACCATGCGGACGATATTACTCGAACGCGAATTTCATCAGGAGTTTCCTGAGGCGGTTATCGAAGAATTAAAACCAATTAAATCTAAACTCACGGAGAAAGATTTTGAAGATAGACTAGATATGCGATCAACTTTGACGCTGACAATAGATCCAAAAACAGCTCGTGATTTCGATGACGCTCTTTCTGTAAAAAAACTAGATGATCATCTTTATGAAGTAGGTGTTCATATAGCAGATGTAGCACATTATGTTCAGCTGGGAACTGAACTAGATAAGGAAGCACTGAGACGCGCTACCTCTGTTTATCTCCCCGATAGAGTTGCACCTATGCTACCTGAGAAATTGTCGAACGACTTATGTTCACTTAATCCTAAAGTGGATAGATTGGCATTTTCTATGATTTACCATATAGACGACACTGGAAAAATTCATGACGAATATTTAGCCAAAACCATCATATACTCTGACCGTAGATTTAGCTACGAAGAGGCACAAGAAGTCATTGAAACTGGCAAAGGGGATCATGCCGATACAATTCTATTACTACACAAAATAGCCTCTATATGGAGGGAGGCACGATTTAAAAAAGGCGGGATTAACTTCGAGGCAACGGAGGTGCAGTTCGTATTGGATGAAAATGGAAAACCAATAGATGTCATTCCTAAAATACAGAAGGAAGCCAATTGGCTCATCGAGGAATATATGCTTCGCGCGAATACAAGTGTAGCATTAGCTCTCGACGTCTATACAAAGAAAAAATTGATTCCTGCAGGTATCTATCGAGACCATGATACGCCAGATATGGCCAAGTTAGAGCAGTTTAGTGATGCAGCCCTTAGACTAGGAGGACATAAGCTCAAAAAAATAACTAAACCAGAACAAGCAGCTGATGTATTAAATGAGTTTTTATCCTCTATATCGGATGCTCCAGAGTCCGATATTCTCAACCAACTCGCCATTCGATCTATGGCTAAAGCCTACTATTCTACAGTAAATATAGGACATTACGGCCTAGGCTTTACACATTATTCGCACTTTACATCCCCTATTCGCCGCTACCCAGATTTGATCGCACATAGATTACTCACCAATGTGCTCAAAAAGAAAAAAATTGAATATACAGCGGCACAGATGGAAGAAATGTGTCAGCACTGTTCGGATCAGGAACGCAAGGCGACGGAATGCGAGCGAGAAGGTATCAAGTATAAACAAGTAGAATATCTCAGCTATCATCTAAAGCAAGAATTTGAAGGTATCATTAGCGGGATAAATGGCACAGGCTTCTGGGTAGAACTTAAAGCCAATAAATGCGAAGGCTATGTCGAACTCAGCTCCAATTTCAAAGAAAATTTCAGCTTTAATCCAACTACACTATCGCTAAAAGGTCATGAATCACATATCGAATTTCATATGGGACAGGTAGTTACCATCTTAGTCGATAAGGTAGATTTAGATGCAAAGAGAGTTTGGTTTAAGGCTGTGATGTTTTAATCTCATTTTAAATTTGCAATTATGAAATCATCTAGTATCATTCATTTAATGATGATTTTCTTTTCTTCCGGTA
Source organism: Sphingobacteriales bacterium (assembly GCA_021297855.1). GTDB lineage: Bacteria > Bacteroidota > Bacteroidia > Chitinophagales > JADJOU01 > CHPMRC01. The sequence continues at coordinate 27,333 of JAJTHM010000068.1, forward strand.
TTTTGCATTCTCAAATGCATTCAATGATGATTACAGATGTTGGAGTACAAACATTTGGTGATAATCAAGAAAAGGTAAGGCCTTTTATTGAATTTGGGATAATAAAACAAAAGTCTGGAGATATAATACATGCGCGTCCTAATATCATTAACTTCAAAAATTGTATTAAGTGATAATCCATTTGGAGGGATAAATTTTGGAGGATGGATTGAAAGACCAGTTATTTTTGGTTTACATTCTACCTTGTATTCAAATTTTAAACATTTGAGTCTCAAAATTAGACCAGAAATTGGCTGGTGTTTTAAAAATCAATTCAGAATTCACTTAGGTTATAATGTTACCATTTTCAATAATAAGAATTTTAACCAAGCTAGTACAATTGGCTGTGAGCTAAGTTCTAGTTACGCTTTCAGGATAAAAAAGTGAAATTTTTTCTTTCAAAGCTAGTATCACAAATACTTACTCCCCTCTTTGATACTCAGATTTGATAATCTATCTTGATTTGTTTCTATAAAGGTTCTTACCGAATCAGGATTTATCTTTGAATACGATCGAAGTGCCCATCCTATAGCCTTTCGAATGAAAAACTCTTTTTCATGACAAGTCAGAAGAATATGTTTATATAGAACTTCTTCATCCGTTTGCTTTCCATAGCCTAGTTGGTATATAATCGCTGTGCGACGAAGCCAAAAATTCTCATTTTTTATCCAGCTATTGACTTCTTTCCGTTTTTCGGGATAGTTTATACAAATGGCTCCAATGCAGTTTGAGGCTAGACTATCCACAATATCCCACCAGTCAGACTTTACAAGCATATCTTTTATAAAAATTAAATCTTCTGGTTTAAGTTTCTTCTTATTTTCCTTCAAGACTTGCATTGCTATATACCACATTTCCCTTTCTGGATAGGAAATACAATATTTAGCAAATTCAATCGTTTGAGTTCGATCGAATTTCCCTTCAGTTTCTTGAAATTCTTTCCAATACTGATCTCTCAACGTATTCATCAAACCGAAAAATGGAAAACGATATCGCATATACTTAGTCTGTTTTTCAGCGATATCTTCGCTGCCCATGCTATTGAGAAACCTATACAATTTTGTCACATAAACTCTCATTCTATTTCTTTAAAATTTTTCTAAACTGCGCTTCTGTGCCATAGAAGCAATTCAAATCTATTTTATTTTCAACTCCTTTTAAATCGCCAGTTTCTGAATATTGCCAAAATTCCCAGCGAGCGGCGTCCTCTAACTCAGGCGCACTATTACTATACTTTGCTATCCATAAGTTATAGTGCCTAAACTCATTCAATAAAAAGCGATTATAATAATTCTCATAAGTATAGAGTATAGGGCGCACTCCATAGTGTTTTTCGACCACTTCCAGCCATTTTCGAATATCTAAAAGCAGATTCAACTGATCTCGATGATGCACCAATTCTATGTCTAGCACAGGCGGCAAATCCCCCTTTTCAAGTTCTACTTGTGAAATAAAATTTCTAGCCTGAATCTTCCAATCCAGATGTGGGCTGTAAAAATGATAGGCTCCACGGGCTACACCAGCCTCCCTTGCGCGTTTCCAGTTTGTCTGAAACTCTCTATCCACAAGCTCCTTGCCCTCTGTAGCTTTAATAAAAGCAAACTTCACCTCATGATTTTTCAGCTGATACCAATCTATAGTTCCTTGGTATTTAGAAATATCTACCCCATGTACAGAATATTCTTTCCATTTTGGGAAAAAGAACGCGGGACGTATCGTTGAAAAAAATTTAAAGATGAAAAACGATAGGAATAAAAACAATCCTATCCAAACTAGTCTGTTCAGCCTCAACTTCCTTGTTCTCCATATCATGATTCCCTTATTCGAAAAGTCCAAATGTATTTAGTTTCAAATGAAATTAATCCAGTATTTCTAATCGTTATAAATTTGTGAATATTTTATTAGTCATAGAAAAGAGAAAACATATCATGCTTCTGTCTAGCTGGTACCCCAATAGACTAAATCCGTTTAACGGGGATTTTGTTCAGCGTCATGCTATGGCTATATCTATTTTAAATCAAGTATCCGTTATACATGTTGAATGCGATCCAGCGTTGAAACACTGGCAATGCACAGTCCATAAAAAAAATGATCAACTAACAGAATATCTTTATTATTTCCCTAAATCTCGATGGTCTGTTGTCAATTTTATTCAAAAAATGCTAGGAATTGCGAAGGGATTGAGACAAATTGGACCCATAGATTTAATTCACGCCAATGTGGTTCATTATCATTTTATCTGCTTAATTTTTCAGTCCATACCCTATATCATCACGGAGCATGCTACACAGTATCACAGACTAAATGCACTTCCGAATGCATGGTTAAAAAAAATAGTTTACAAACCTATTTTCCGGCGAGCCAAGGTTGTTTTGACTGTGAGCATGCATTTAGGAAGAAAATTGGAAAATTTATTCGGTCCTCTGGCATTTCAGGTCATACCTAATGTCGTGAATACAACTTTATTTCATCCATCGAAGAATCATAATGAACCATTCACCTTTCTTCATATTTCCAATCTGAGCCCAGTAAAAAACATATCTGGAATTTTGGAGGCTGCGCTTAGACTCAAAAAACAAGGGTTTATATTTAAATTCATCTTAGGAGGAAATGGCGATACCCTAGGGATAGATGAATTCAGGAAAAAAGAAAATATGGAATCAATCCTTGAAATATTGCCTGCACTCACTCATGAAGAGGTTGCAGAGCAAATGAGACGTGCAGATTGTTTTGTTCTCTTTAGTGACTTTGAAAATCAACCTTGTGTGCTAGCAGAAGCTATGGCCTCCGGATTACCGTTTATATCGACGCGTGTTGGTGGCGTGGAAGAATTTATAGTGGATAAAAGCTGCATGATGATAGAAAGAGGAAATATAAATCAATTGGTAGAGTCGATGGCAGCAATGATTCAAGGAAGGATAAGTCCAAACCGTGACGAATTAGTTGAATATGCAAAATCGAATTTTTCTCCTGTTCCTATTTCACAGAAAATTAACAAAATCTATAACGATTGTTTAAACATGATCTGACGGAAATAAGCTAATTTTGCGCGGTTAAGGATTATGGATAGTATAGGTATAAAAGAAATTCTCACAGTCACTGTTACTCTATTTACAGTAATAGATATCATAGGTGTTTTGCCATTATTGATAGACATCACCAAAAATTCCGGCGAAATACACCCCGAGCGAGCTTCTATAGCATCCTTGTTTATTATGCTCGCGGCACTATTTCTTGGGGAGAAGTTTTTAATTTTCCTTGGTGTTACCAAATCATCCTTTGCTATTGCTGGCGGTATTATATTATTTATACTAGCCATGGAAATGGTCTTGGGGAGAAATATTATCAAACAAGCCAAGCAGCAAAATAAGGCAACCGCTTTAGTTCCAGTTGCATTTCCACTCATATCTGGAGCAGGGACTATTACTACCATACTAACCTTGAAATCTCAGTACAATTATTTAGAAATTGCTGTAGCTATTGTCATCAATGTAGTCATCGTGTTTCTTGTCCTGCGTTATTTAAATTTCTTGAAGGATAAAATTTCTGAAAGTTCTATTCTGGTTATGAGAAAAATGTTTGGAGTCATACTTTTAGCCATCGCAGTTGGTATGATTACGAAAAATTTACAACTGAACATTCGCTAGCTTTATATTTAGTTCTAATTATCTATCTTATTGAAATCCCGTCTCTTGGGACTTCGAATCTTTATTTTTACAAAAAAAAAACATTCGATAAAGTTAAAACTTTTAGTTTTGCACCCGGAGAGATGGCAGAGCGGTCGAATGCGGCGGTCTTGAAAACCGTTGACTGTAATAGGTCCAGGGGTTCGAATCCCTTTCTCTCCGCCAAACCAATTTAAGCTAGCTGTAAATGCTAGCTTTTTTATGTCCTTATACTAACTAAAATTTGCAATGCTTATAACTGACCTAGGGGGTTCCCTGCCTGATTGCCGCAGGCAGACAGGGAATCCCTTTCTCTCCGCCAAACCAATTTAAGCTAGCTGTAAATGCTAGCTTTTTTTTATGTCCCTTATACTAACTAAAATTTGCAATGCTTATAACTGACCTAGGGGGTTCCCTGCCTGATTGCCGCAGGCAGACAGGGAATCCC
>JAJTHM010000074.1 GCA_021297855.1 Sphingobacteriales bacterium
AATTGGTTTTGACTCTCATATTTAGGATGAACTGCACGCTTTTTTGACTTCTTATCCGAATTTCCTTGCATTTGAAAATTGTTTTAATCGACTAATGCAAAGATATTCAATGTTGTTAAAGTTTTTCAGCAAGCCCTAATTATAGATATGTTTAAAATTGATATACCTGATTTACTAATCGGCTCGGCTCGCTAAAGCTCGCCGAGGGTCTGTGGGTAGAGGGCTGCCGCCCTCTATCCTCCTGCTTTTTTTGATTTTGTAGAAAAAAACAAACGTGTTTACTCCTTAAAGAAATAATATGAGTTTATGAGCAAGCCCTAAATAATACCGCATGCATTTATATAATCCCGCACTTGTTGGAAACATAAATTACTACGGGATTATACCAAATCATATTGGACTAGTTTAATATTATAAATGGTATAAAGTTATAAGACTAATAATAAATTACTTATAGTTCCTTATCTTTGTCTTATGGTTTACATTACACGAAAAGAGCATTTTAACGCAGCACATAAACTCTACTGCACCCAGTGGACAGAGGGAGAGAATGACCAAGTCTTTGGTAAATGTGCCAACCCCAATTGGCATGGGCACAACTATGACCTTTGGGTAACGGTAAAAGGAAATCCTGATCCTGAGAGTGGATTTATATTGAACACACAGGTGCTTAGTAAAATAATTAAAGAAGTTATCACTGAAAAACTAGACCATAGAAATCTAAATCTCGATATCGATTTAGGAGGATTACAACCTTCATCCGAAAACCTCGCCATTTGGATTTGGAATACATTAAAGTCTCATATTCCCACTGGAGAATTGCATTGTATCAAGCTACAAGAAACGGAAAATATTTATGTAGAATATTATGGTGAATAATTCTTACTGATCATATAACGTTTTGACAAAAACAGCTTTGGTGCCAAAATCAGGACAAGTATTGAATCCAGCGATACCGCCAAACTCGCAGATTTTCTTTCCTTCACAGTTATACACCACTTGCGTTGCATCTGGGCAATTCACACAATGCGAGATCATAAATACGGATTGATTATTATATACATATAAATCAATTTTCTGTCGGCTAGGGCTCATATCCATATCGAATCCTTCTTTCATTTGCTTTAGCCAGAATAACTCCTGTAATGGATTTTGAGCGCCACAGTATAAATCTTCCTTTTTACTGCAGGAAAAAGAAAAAAACAAAAGTACGAAGAGAATTGGTGTTCGTTGCTTTTTAATAAACATAACGTGTGATAAATTTATTGTAATCTTAGGGTCATTGAATATGTATTTCATCTATAAATATATAAGCATCTCCACCTTTGCCTGGATGCCAGTCTGGAATCTTTCCATAATTCTTGGCCCAGACTTTTATATACTTAGCAGATTTGTTGATGGTATGTTCCCATAATTTTATACTCGCTTTCTCATCATCCTTTCCTATCCCCTGTTTTTCTCTGACAACTTCTGTATAGTTTTTCCCATCGCTGGATATCGACACTACATACTCTGTCGGGAAAAATATCCAAGGTTTTTGATCCTGTAAAAATGAACTAGATATTTTCTTTATCTCCTTTTCATTCCTGAGGATGACGACTGCCTCAAAATCCTGTCCCTGATACCCTTGCCAGTCACCTTTTCTCCATACTTCTGTGCCGCGAATACCATCGATCAATGCCATATCCCCGCCCGCGTGATATTCTTTTTTATATTTAGATTTTATCTGAACGGTCCGATCATCTGGCAGCTTGTAAAAACTGGCAAACTGCGATTTTGTGCGCCGATCCCCTATGACACCATAAAATTCCACATCCATATTTCGGTCTATGAGCATAGAATCTTGAAACAATTGTTTCGGTCCACCATTTACATGATAGGCGATAACAGTAGCCCCACCCATTTTGATCCACTGTTTGTTTTTGAAAATGCGCGAGGCAGGAAGAATGTATGGTTGTCGTTGTAAGTCAAAATCATAGTCAGGGAGAGTTAAATTCTGACCAGTTTGATTATAAAATTCAAAGGAATCATATCTATTTCGATGAATAGTCCACATATCCGCTTTTATCTTTACACTATCGAATAAGCCATCCACCGATACCATAGATTTATCTCCAGGACATACTGGATAAAATCCTAAACTAGCCAGTACATACCATGCGCTCATTTGACCGCAATCCTCATTTCCTATCAAACCATCAGGAGCATTTTTATAAAAACTATCACGAATATATTTGACTATTTTATTGCGTTTCGCTTTATTCTTATATAAAAAAGCGATGTGGTGACTTGGTTCATTGCCATGCGCATATTGTCCTATCAAACCCGTGATGTCTGCCTGGTCGCGCCCTTCTGTTTTCGATTTAGCGGCAAAGAGCTCATCTAGTTTTTTATCCAAGGATCCTTCCCCACCTAGTATTTCCTTGAATTTTTTCAAATCATGAGGTACATAGAAACTGTATTGATAACTATTCGCCTCCGTAAAATGGTTGTCAACCATATAAGGTGAAAATGGCGTCAACAGTGTGCCATTCAGTCTTGGACGCATAAATCCTGTGCTAGGGTCAAAGACATTGATCCAATTTCTCGACCGCTTGGCAAATTCGTCCATAGCTGCATCTGCGTTGAGTCGCTTGGCCATCTGGGCTATACACCAGTCGTTGTAGGCATATTCCAATGTTTTACTCACGCTCTCTGCATCGTCGTCAGCGCGCACATAGCCATACTTTATATAGGATTTCATCGATGGCGAAGTCGTATCTCTACCTGTAGCCAACATCATTTTAAACGCATCTCCTGCATGAAAGGAAATTATACCTTTGTTATACGTATCCCAAATGACAGATACTGCGTGATACCCTATCATACAATTTGTCTCATTTCCCCATAACTCCCATACAGGAAGTTTACCCACCTGCTCGTATTGTTTCATAAAAGAAACGACAAAATCATTCGTCTTTTTTCTTTCTAAAAATGAGAGAAGGGGGTGTAAAGCCCTGTAGGTGTCCCATAGAGAGAATACAGTATAATATTCAAATTCATTCTCCGTATCATATACCTCCTTATCGCGTCCTCTATATCTGCCATCTACATCACTGAAGATACTTGGATGTATCATGCAATGATAAAGCGCTGTATAGAAATTGGTTTTTTCAGTCTGGCTGCCACCAAAGCTCAGTATTAAACTCATTTTTTTATTCCATATACCATTGGCATTGACGCGCACTTTTTCAAAGTCAAAATCTGGCAACTCCTTGTCCAGATTGAGTCTAGCTCCCTCTTCATCTACTCCAGAAATCCCTGTTTTTATCAATATCTCTTGATTTTTTTCTACTTCAAATTCTAGGACTAAGATTTCATCGCCTCGCGATCCTTTTATAATTTCATTCTTTATAGGCAACTTACTGATATGAAAGAAATAGTATAATTGTTGATGCTCTGCCCATGCCTTACTTATGCGTTTGCCTTTATAGGTAATCACGTCCAATTCCTCTATCTTTCCTTCTAGAAGTTCATCCCTATGTTTCAGATTTAAAACTATAATCGCTTTACCTTGATTTTGAAACGTGTATCGCTGAAGACCTGTGCGCAAGGTCGATGTGAGTTCCACCTTGACTCCGTTATTCATTAAGACTGAATAGTAGCCCGCTTTGGACACTTCATTTTTATGTGAAAATTTCACACCTCGAGCTATTAAACTATCTATTGAAAGATTGGCTTCTACATCCTTTCCAAAAAAAGGCATAAAGGCGATATCTCCATAATCACTACAACCAGTGCCACTCAGATGTGTGTGACTAAATCCGTAAATAGTATTGTCTGAATAATGATAACCACTGCACCCATCCCAGCTGCCATCGATGCGCGTGTCAGGACTCAACTGAACCATAGCAAAAGGTAAGGTGGCTCCAGGGAAAGTATGTCCATGGCCACCTGTGCCTATAAAAGGATTGATATACTGTGTCAGATTCTGCCCGCACAATACACCAAAAGAAAAAATGAATATAAAAGATAACTTAATCATATCAACACACCACGATTTATAAGTATGAAAGTATTATTTACCCAAATGTACACAAATTTTTCTTCGTCAAATTAAAAACAGAAGTAGATAATTTTTATTGCAAATAACTCTATTGACTAAAAAATCTGCTTTTCCATCAAGGAACGTTGAGACTGTCAATTCAACTCCCATTTTATAAAATATGTTCGCCATGAAATTAATTCTACTTTCTCTTTGTTTTAGATTTAAAACTTTAAACATGGAATATTTAATAGAAGTAGAAAACATCAAGTGCTCAGGATGTGTTAAAAGTATAAACTCCTCCCTTTTAGCTATAGCTGGGGTGAAAAGTGTCGAGGTGGATATTGATAAGGAAATAGTAGCTGTAGAAGGGGAAGAAAGCACAAAAACGGAGGTGATATCTAAGTTAGCATCGATGGGATATCCCGAAAGAGGTCAGAATAATCTCCTTAACAAAGCAAAATCTTATGTTAGTTGCGCTATAGGCAAGATGAAGAAATAGTCATTTATCCTCACTTTCACTTGTAATTTTATTGTAGCTGTTCTTCTTTGACATAAGCTATTGATATTCATATTTTTGCAATTTAATTGAAAATTTTTTACCTATTTTATCAAAACACATTATTTTTGAACCTCACCTTAAAATAAAACAATTTATGAAAAAACTTTTCGCTTTACTTATCATCGCTACGATTGCCTATTCGTGTAAAAAAGATGAAGCTGCAACTTGCACGTGGCAAAACTCTACCCTAAATGATAAAACGTATAAAATCACCAAGATCGTTACAGCTGGTGTAGATGTAACAACTATAGCTCAATCTGCTGATCCTTGTCTCAAAAATACTTGGAAACTGAATGCCACTGGTCTTGTAACTGAAACCTTATCAGCAGGATGCTCAGGGCCTTCATTCCTTACATGGAAAACCCATACGGCTAGTGGAAAAAATTATTTTATTACAGGTTCAGATACATCCTTAGTAAATTCATTTGATTGTAATTCTTTTACTGCTTCTGATGGTACTACCTTAACTACTATGACTAAGCAATAGTAAACTAGCTTAGCTTTAAAATAAGTCGAAAGGTAGTCCTCATTGGACTACCTTTTTTCTTTTCGGCTGCTAACCATCTAGACATTAACCAAGTCTTGTCTGCCACAAGCAGGGGCGTCTGTGTTTTTCCCTCGCTGGCGCGAGTTTATAACTCGTGCCCGTGCTAGCGCGAGTTTGTAACTCGTGCTCCTTATATTAGATTTAATTTCAACAATCCTTGACCTCCACTATAGTCTATTGCACTGCTAAACTTCCAATCTTTTGGCTCTAAAACAAATCCTGACACTACCGGATTATTATGAATATAATCTATTTTCTGATCAGTAACTTCAGGACTATAAAGCCATATTGGCTTATTATGTTGCTGCCAAAACTGATAC
>JAJTHM010000030.1 GCA_021297855.1 Sphingobacteriales bacterium
CCACGTCCTTCATCGCCTCTGAGAGCCTAGGCATTCCCCGTGTGCTCTTATTTGCTTTTTCTCTTTAGTCATAGTGCTTTTGCGGTCACTATGACCTTTTCTTTTATGTATAAACCTAAAATCTATACACCAAAGACACATAAATGTGTCCCTACATTTTTTCTTGCTATATCAATATGTCAATGAACGCGGTTGATGCCCCATTTTACTGAGACTTTTTCCATTTCTTCTGTATCAATTTCTCAATACTATTTCCCGAAACGGAGTGCAAAGATAATTTTATTTTTTTTATCTGTGCAAGTATTTTAATAAATAATTTCAATTCATAGCTTCTAATACTATTTCTCAGTGAGTTAGAGCTGAAAAAAAAATGCCTCATTTTAAAATGAGGCATTTTAAATCTAATTAAAACTAAAAATCTATGCCTGAGCGCTCAAATTAGGCGCTGCGGCTAAAATCTCTGCTGCGGTATTCCCCGCGAATTTTTCAAAATTCTTATTAAATGCCGCAGCTAATTTATTGGCTTGAACATCATAAGCTGCCTTATCTATCCATGCTTCTCTCGGATTTAATAATTCAGATGGAACTCCCTCACAACTTTTAGGTATTTCTAATCCGAACACTGGATGGGTGTAGAACTCAACCTGACTAAGACTGCCGTTGAGCGCTGCCGTAATCATAGCTCTAGTATAAGGTAATTTCATTCTAGAGCCTACGCCGTAAACTCCGCCTATCATGCCGGTGTTGATCATCCATACATTGGCACCACTTGCCTGCATTTTTTTTCCTAACAATTCAGCATATCTACTAGGATGTAATGGTAAAAATGGGGCTCCAAAACAAGCTGAGAATGTCAATTGAGGTTCTGTGACTCCTGCTTCTGTTCCAGCCACTTTAGCGGTAAATCCAGACATAAAATAATACATAGCTTGGGCTGAATTTAAGCGAGAAATAGGAGGCAGAACACCATAGGCATCATAAGTTAGGAAGAAAACGTTATTTGGTATATTTCCGACGGAGGGTTCTACCGCATTCGGTATATGATAAAGGGGATAGGAGACTCGAGTATTTTCTGTGATAGAGCATGAAGCGTAATCAACCTTGTTTGTTCCTGGGAAAAAATCTATATTTTCCAATATGGCTCCAGCCTTTATAGCTTTATAAATTTCGGGTTCTTTTTCTTCTGTTAAATCAATGCATTTTGCGTAGCATCCTCCCTCAAAGTTGAATACGCCTGTATCTGTCCATCCATGTTCGTCATCTCCTATCAATCCGCGATTTGGATCCGCAGAAAGTGTTGTTTTACCCGTGCCTGATAATCCGAAAAATAGGGCAGTGTCTCCCTCTTTTCCGATGTTTGCAGAACAGTGCATTGGGAATACTCCTCTATCGACTGGGAGAACGAAATTTAATACCGTAAAAATTCCTTTTTTAATCTCACCAGTATAACCTGTACCGCCTATTAATGCAATTTTTCGGGTAAAATTCAATACGGCGAAGTTGGATTGCCTTGTACCATCGATGGTAGGGTCTGCTTTGAATCCAGGAGCGCAAATCACATGCCAGTCTGCAGCAAAGTTTGTGGTATCTTTCGGTCTGATAAACATATTATAGGCAAACATATTGGACCAAGGATATTCAGTCACGACTCTGACATTCAGCTTGTATGCTGGGTCAGCGCAAGCTTCACAGTCTCTTGAATAGATGTCTTTTCCATCCAAATAGCTCACTACCTTATCGTATAATTTGTCGAAATTATCTGCGCTAAATGGGAAATTGAAATTGGTATTATTCCAATCTACATGGCTTTCTGTAATACTATCTCTAACGATAAATTTATCCTTAGGAGATCTTCCTGTGAACTCACCTGTCATTACAACCAATGCTCCTGTATCATTCGTGGTGCCTTGTTTCTTTTCTACCGTGTGTTTTGTCAACTCTTCTGGAGTCAGGTTCCAAAATAAATTCGCAGGATTGTTAATTCCTAAATAGCTTAATTGGCTCATTTTATATTTTTTTTGAGAATAAGGTTACAAAATTACTAAGTTTACAATTAATTCACACTAAATTTCCATTACTAATGACACCAATGTTTGAGACACCCTATTATGCGGTCATTTTCACCTCTACATACCATCAATTGGATCAAGACTATGATGGACTAGATGACATCTTGGTAGATATAGCCAAGAAAAGTGGTGGATTTTTAGGTATGGATAGTGCCAGAAGTGAGTTTGGCATTAGTGTATCGTACTGGCAATCAACAGAAGATATACTGCGATGGAAACAAGATGCAGACCACCAAGTAGCTATTAAAAAAGGAATAGACAAATGGTACGACAGATACAATGTAAGAATTTGCAAGGTAGAGAGGAATTATGAATTTAAAAGAAGCGAATAGGTATTGCCTAAAATATTAATTATTTAAGGTTTAATACTTTCTATATTAATGAGATGATACTTTACTGCAAGGAAGTAACCCAAAAAAGGAATAACTATCAATGTATCAATAATCAGCTTTTTTAAATGATGCCTAGTTCTATCATACGATATAGAAACAAAAGTAAGGTAGACCAATAAAAATATATCCATTAGGCTAGCTTCCCAATTTTTCCAAATATGCATGACTAGTATCCATACAGAGGCGATTACAATATTTTTTAGAATAGAAATATGACGGATAAAAAAATAACCAAAACAAAGTGCAATACTAGAGACAAAGGGTATTAAGTCTATTAGACCAGTCTTACTTTCAAGGCATTTTATCCAGAGAAAAACCCCTACAACCAATACTCCCATCATTGCCACAATAACTTCTGTAAGATTGTTTGACACCCATGCCAATCTATCATTTTTAATAGTTATATCATAGTCCTTCATATAAATAATACTGCAAAAATTATAATAAAAAAACGTAGTTAGTAAAACAATTATAGCTTGATCTATACGATTATTATAAAAATAAAAGCAAGCACCAGCAATTATTGAAATGTGTATGTTTCCAAAAACATAAACTCTTACTATTTTTTTAAATATTTCCAAAATCAATAAACTCAATTAATCGCGCATTGCTCTCCTCAAAAATAAATTCACCTCAAATCCATGACTAAAATTCTTGGCTACTTTCTTTATAAAATCCTCTTCTAGCACCTCTTTATTGTCAAATTCTTTGTAGAAATAGAATTGCTTATTATATATAAAATCAGAATCTTTTGCCCAGTCTTTAATATCTTTTGGTAAGATTTTGGATCGCTCTCCTTGCAGTTCTTGAAATGTATCTTTGAATTTTTTATTTTTTAAAATCTTGTTGAACTCATCTGTGTTATAATAAATCTCTGAGCGAATCTTATAAAGTTTATCTGGCGATGGACACCATGCCCCACCTGCTATATAGCTCTTCTCTGCTCCCAATTCTAGATAATACCCAGGGTCTTCATGATCCTTTCTCCCATTCAAAGAATAAGCTACGGATCGATTGGTCTTGTATGGTGTTTTATCTTTTGAAAAACGAATATCCTTATTGATTCGAAAAATATTTTTCTTAAAATCTCCTTGGATTTCTCCATCAAACTTACCTAGCTCACTGCCCAATGCAACGACTAAATCCTCGAATGGCTTCTTCACTTCACTTTCATAGCGCATTCGATTCACATCAAACCAATCTTTATTATTATTCTTAGCGAGGTCTCTTAGAAATTGAAAAAAGTTTTTAGTAATCATACGCTAGATAATTAAACATACTAATGTAAATAAAAATGTTGCTTTGGGCTGTTATTATTAACCTTAAATAACAAACCTATACGACCATAATCAACGGTATAATTAAATTCATTGATTTCAACTAACTGACTCCATGCCCTAAACATACTGCGACTCCAGCGAATATCGTCTAAAACGATGACTGAATTTTCTGATAAATATGGTTTAACTATTTGCACATTCTCCAATGTAGCTTCATAACTATGATCTCCATCAATAAATACAAAATCTATAGACTGCATATCTTGGACTATCCTAGGTAAAACGTCTTTAAATAATCCAGTTTCAAACTTTACATGATGTTCTGGAAAAATTCTATCAAACCTGTCCTTGGCTATTTTAGACGCTAGTGGATTGCTGTCAATGGTTGTGCCAACAATCGAATGATTTGACGTAACTATATACGCTGTACTCACACCTAATGAAGTACCTAACTCAAGAAAGGATTTTGATCGCATATAAACTGAGGTTGCTGATAAAATTTTTCCGAAGACGTCGTCAATAGAGGTTTGTGCATATCGATTCTTTACACTTATGCTAGAGACCTTTTTGTCTTGATTATAGGAAAATGCAGAGGAATCTTCGGCTAGTAAATTTCTATATGCCTTCAGCGTTTCATCTTCCCTATTCGCCCACGTTTGAATAAGGCCTATCCATTGAAAGATAAAAGGTGAATGAATATAATGATTTGATTGAGCGAACCAATAGTATTTGGGATAGGAAAAGAGTCTAAAAATGAGTTGGTCTATAAGCATATACTAATTATAGACTGGAAGAAAAAAATTAGTTTTCCCCTCTTTTCAAATTGAATTTTTCAATTTTATTATATAAATGGGATCGTTGAATATCAATCTCATCCGCTGTTTTACTAACATTCCAATTAAATTGTGACAATTTATATTCAATAAACTGCTTTTCTATATACTCCTTAAAATCTTGAAATTTAGGGTATTGATCAAACACTTCAGTATTTAAAGTATTGGAAACCTGTACTCCTTTGTAGGCATAATTTTGTACATCTTCCTCTGTCACTTTTGGGCCACCAAGAATCACCAATCGTTCGATTACATTGCGCAGTTCGCGAATATTTCCAGTCCATTCATAATCTTGAAGCATTTTCAAGGCATAAGGAGTAATCGTTTTTACTGGAATTCCTTGAGACAAGCATACTTCTTCACAGAATTGTTCAGCCAATACCGGAATATCATCCTTGCGTTCATTGAGTGTCGGTACATGTATTAAAATTACACTCAATCTATGATACAAGTCCATTCGAAATTTACCTTGTGTTATTTCATGCTCAATCTTTTTGTTCGTAGCGGCAATCACTCTAACATCAATATTGATATCTTTATCTCCACCAATACGAGTTATTTTTGCCTCTTGCAGAGCCCGTAAAACCTTGGATTGAGCAGATAAATCCATATCACCTATTTCATCCAAAAATAAAGTGCCTCCATGGGCTAATTCAAATTTACCTTTGCGCTGATTAATGGCTGAGGTGAAGGATCCTTTTTCATGACCAAACAGTTCGCTTTCTATCAGCTCATTGGGAATCGCTGCACAGTTCACTTCAATAAATGGACCTTTGCCTCTATGACTCTTCTCGTGTATCCATCTCGCCACTAGTTCTTTACCCGTTCCATTTTCGCCAGTGATAAGTACGCGAGCGTCGGTCGGAGCTACTTTTTCAATCGTGGCCTTTATCTTTTTGATACTGGCACTTTCTCCTGTAATCTCTTTAGACTGATCAATTCTTTTCTTCAATACTTTGGTCTCCTCTTTTAGTACTTTATTTTCAAGAGCATTTTTTACCGTAATTAGAAGCTTATTCATATCTGGAGGCTTGGGTATATAATCAAAAGCTCCCATTTTTACAGATTCGATAGCTGTATCTACATTGCCATGACCAGATATCATGATAAATTTTGGCGGTGCTTCAAAACTTTGGACCTTTGATAAAAGTTCCTTACCATCCATTTTTGGCATTTTGATATCACATATAACTAGATCGTAATCATCATCCTTGATCATGCTCATACCTTCTATCCCATTTCCGGCAGAATGAACATCATAACCTTCAAACTCCAGAATCTCTTTAAGCGAGTTTCTGATGCTTTTTTCATCATCTATTACTAAAATTCTTGCCATACTAAATATTTTTACTTTCCAGGTGTATAATGTTTTGAAACTAGGTTTAACAATCTATCCCATCGCACGCGTTTGTTGATGCCATCCCAACTAAAGAAGATGACAAAAGGTTTACCTACAATATGATCTTCAGGAACAAAACCCCAAGATCTAGAATCCTGTGAATTGTGCCTATTGTCTCCCATCATAAAGTAATAATCCATTCTAAAGGTATAAGTAGTAGCTGGTTTATCATTAATAAATATGCCTTCATTCCTCACCTCAAGCTTATTCTTCTCATATATCTGAATAATGCGCTCATACATAGAAAGGTTTTCTTTAGTTAAAGAGACCGTAACTCCCTTCTTAGGTATGATAATTGGTCCATATTCATCCACTGACCATTTATAATGTCTCTTATCATGCGGAAATATTGAAAAATCGGCAAAATCATATTTTTGTTTTCTTTCAAAAACACTGTCGACATAAGGTAAACCTGCTATTTTTTCAATTGTCGCCTTATCAGTGTTTATAAAAGTAAGATTTGTAGCATTATCCCTCCCTATACCTTGTTCTGTATTTACGCGAAGCTTTTTTAACTCTTTCAAGAAATCAACATCCCCACCATATTGCATTTTATTGTACTTAGTCATTACATAATAAGAGGTCTGCAGTTTTGGTGCTTTAAAGGCAAATTTATTTCCTATAAATAGTACTCCGTTTTTTACAGTTAATGTATCACCCGGTATTCCTACGCATCTCTTTACATAATGGTCTCTTTTATCTACAGGCCTTGAGGTAATGGTATATTTACCTGAGTTTAAAACTAAATTTCTACCAACACGTTTAACTTCATTTATAAACTCTTCTGATTCAAACATTTCAGGGGTAATACTTTGTCTTTGTCCCAAAATAGCTTCTAGTCCTTCTTCAGCAATTAGAGATAAATATGGTTTTGCACTTTGATACTCCTGTGTCACCGTATCTCCTTCGGGAAAATTGAATACTACGAGATCATTTCGCTTGATTTCTGTCAATTTTGGCAATCTTGTATATGGTATCTGAATCCAATCTAAGTAAGAATTAATAGGTGTGGTACCTTGTGGAACTGGAAATGTATTCTGAACCAAAGGAAAAGCTAGCGGGGTATTGGGAATCCGCATACCATAACTAAATTTATCTACAAATAGAAAATCGCCCACCAATAGAGTCCCTTCTAAGGACGAGGTCGGTATAGTAAATGCTTCAAAGACAAAAAAGCGAATCAGCATAGCTGCTGATAACGCAAATGTAATTGTATCTGTCCATTCGCGAAGAATGCCTGATTTGGGCTTGCGAAATTTTTCTCCCGCAATTTCGCCCTGCGGTCCAAAATACTTAGGACTAGGCTCTCGTTTCCAAAATAAATATGGAAAAAACACTGAACCTCCCAGAATACCAAGGTAGTGGCTCTTAAAATCATAGATTCTATGCGCATCTAGCAGTTCTGAAAAAAGGGAAACAGCCGCTATGATATTCGCTCCTGGAATGAAAAACCATACGAGAAAGGACTTTTTTTGTCCTGTTAGTTTGATTAGTTCAAGTTTGTTAATAAATGGGACAAAGGCCTTCCATGGTTCTATTCCCTTTTTTTTGAAAAAAAAATATAAACCTGTGTGAATTCCTATGACCGTTAAAACATAGTAAGTGATTAAAAAATACATATTATGACCTTGTATTATAATGTGGACAAATTTGTGAAAATAAAAATAAACCTAGCTAGATTTTTTTATTGTTACACAATATGTGCACAAATGACTTGATATTGTTACACAACATTATAGTTAGTTAAGTAGTTTTGAATTAAATTAACTAAAACAAAGTCAAATTCAATTTAATGATTCATTGCTTTGAGTTTAACGAGTTTTCTCTTTCTGATATTATGTTTCCACTTACTGACCAAATAGAACATAACAGGCACCATAACTAGAGTAAGGACAGTCGCATAGGTTAAACCGAATATGATAGTCCATGCCAAAGGTCCCCAGAAAATAACATTGTCTCCGCCGAGATACATGTGCGGATTCAAGTCTGTCAAAAAGGTAAAGAAATTGAAATTCAGTCCTATAGCTAGTGGTATCAAACCTAAGACCGCTGTAGTCGCCGTCAAAAGAACAGGTCTCAAGCGCGATCGTCCAGCCTCCACAACGCAAGTGACAAATGCGTCCATAGGAATATCTTCATGGGTTTCCAAGCCTAATTCCGCTTTTTTCTTATCTAATAGAAGGATGAAAAAGTCCATTAATACGATTCCATTTTTTACCACTACTCCTACGAGAGAAATAATACCCATCATAGTCATTAAGATAACGAAATCCATATTGAATAGAGTCAATCCAAAGAAAACTCCAGAGAAACTTAATAATACAGTTGCCATGATGATAAATGTTTTGGACGTAGAATTGAATTGTAATACAATAATCATGGTCACTCCAAAAAATGCTAGGAATAAGGCTTTCATCAAGAAGCTAAAATTTTTCCCTTGTTCTTCTTGTTCTCCAGAAAACCCGAAACTCATTTTTGCAGGCAATTTATAGACTTTCAATTCATTCTTTATCTCCGCCATAATTTCATTCGCATTATACCCATCGAGAAGATTGGAATAGATCGTCATCACCCGATTTCCTGCCTTATGATTGATTTGGTTGAATGTAAAAGTTGGTTCCGTGCTCGATAAAGTAGCCATAGGTATCTGAATCAATTGTCCATTCATTTGATTTCTAAATGTAATGGGTTGATTTAAGATTAAACTTTCATTTTTCCGCTGTTCATCGTTCAGTCTCATCACTATTTTATAATTATCATCGCCTTCTTTGTAGGTCGAAATTTCCTGACCATAAAGTGCGCGTCTCAGATTGAATCCGACTGCACCGGTGGATGTCATAAGATTGCCTGCCAAGGCGCGATCTATATTCATCTTTAACTCAGGCTTTTCCTTATTGATATCAGTTGAAAGTTTTTCAATGCCTGGTATCCGCTTCGAGTTGATAAAATCAATAATTTTCTGACTCTCTACTAGCATTTCATCATAGTCTTCGCCAGCAATCTCTACACTAATAGGATAGCCTACTGGAGGACCATTAGACTCCTTTTCAATTGTTATCTTAGCTCCAGCTATGGGTTTTATATTCGCCCTTAAATCATTCAAAATTTCCTGAGTACTGATTCCCTCTCGCTCTTTGAATTCATGAAAAAGAACGGTTATTTTCCCTTTGAATGGTGTTTCGGAGCTATTCCCGGCATCTACTTTGGGGTTGCCAGCTCCTTCTCCCACTTGGGTTACCACTGACTGAACGAGGAAGTTGGGGTCAGGGTTGCCTTTTTTATATTTATCAAGTATGGTCAGAACCTGTTTTTCTATTTGTCTAGTGGCTTCATTCGTTTTTTCAATAGGTGTACCCTGCGGGTATTCTAGATAAACGATGTTCATATTGGGGACATTATCAGGAAAAAACCAAACATCCCGAGGGAAAACTCCGAATAGAACAAACGAGAGGATTAATAATCCAATAATGATACCTAAATATTTTCTTGATTTTCCTTGCTCAAAAATACCTCTTAAAAATCGGGCATAGTTGTTTTCAAACTTAGGGAAGAAATCTTGTTGAAATATTTGAGTAGCATTATAAATAAACTTGTGATACAACCATAAAAATCCGATGAGGATAAAACTCAAATGTCCTATAGCTCTTAATAATCCTCCAGAATTACTTAACCAATCAGGCATAAATTCTCTTTTAGACATCCAACCTGATATGGCGAACAAAAGCCCTATGAGAATTAGATATTTGGTATATTTTTTCAGTGTTTCAAACGAAATGTTATCATCCTTTAATGCCATTAAACCGCCCGTCATAGAGGCATTGATAACCATAGCGACTATAAGAGAAGCTCCCAAAACTACTGATAGTGTAGCGGGAAAATAAATCATAAATTTACCCATAGTCCCTGGCCATAGACCCAGCGGGAAGAAGGCAGCAAGGGTGGTTGCCGTCGAAGATATGACAGGCCAAGCGATTTCACCGATACCTATCTTTGAAGCCGTAATTCGATCCATGCCTTTTTGCATATTGGCAAATACGTTATCTACTACCACGATTCCATCATCAACGAGCATACCCAAACCCATTACTAGACCGAATAATACCATAGTATTAAGGGTAACTCCCAAAGAATCTAGGATGGCAAAGGCCATCAACATGGACAAAGGTATAGCAGATCCTACGAAAAGAGAATTTCTCAATCCCATCGTAAACATCAAAACCGCCATGACTAAAATGATACCAAATAAAATATGGTTAGATAATTCGTCCACCGCATGCTCTACACGTGAAGACTGATCGCCTGTGTACTCTATAGAAATATCCCCTGGTATTTCATTTTTCTTCAACTCCGCTACTTTTTCCTTGACTTTTTCTATGGCATGAATCATATTGGTTCCAGAACGCTTTTTAATATTGATCATGACCACTTCTTTGCCAGATTCGCGGGCAAAAGTCGTGCGCTCTTTTTCCTTAAATTTCACATCGGCTATATCTCTCAGCATGACCGAACCGCCAAACGATTTCACGACGATACTGTTAAGCTCTTCAGGATTTTCAAATTCTCCAATAATTCTAATATTTGATTTCTTGCCTCCATTCTCAATATTTCCGCCTGAAACAGTCATATTCTCCCCTTGGACTGCACGCTGCACATCGTCAAAGCTAACGGCAGCTCCTGCCATTTTGAATAGGTCTAGAGCGACTTCTACTTCTTTATCACCCACACCAAGTATTTCTACTTTCTTGATTTCTTCGATATCCTCGACTTCATCTTTGATTATCTTAGCATAATCTTTCAATGTTTGAGCAGGATAGTCTCCTTTTAAATTAATATTTAAAATCGGTACCTCTTCGGCTATATTAATATTGAAAATAGTCGGCTCTACTTTACCTCCGTTATCCATCTTGGGCCAGTCATTGCCAGACTTAACCATATCGACTTCGTCCTTAGTTTTTTGTTTGGCAGACTCCACCGTATGTTTGTCATCAAACTCCGCTACTATCAATGAAAAATCCTGAAACGAACTCGAAGTCACTTTGGTCACACCTGATAAGTTTTTAATTTTTTTCTCTAGAGGGTCTGTCACCAATTTCTCGACATCTTCGGCTGCATTTCCAGGATAAATCGAGGAGATAAATATTTTATTTTCGATAATTTCAGGAAAGTCCTCCCTCGGCATAGTCACATAAGCAATTGTTCCTAGAAGCACGATAGCAAAGGTCAAAATGTAAACCGTCACTCGATTTTCTACAGCCCAACTCGAAATTCCGAATTCTTTTTGTTTGAAACTCATTTCTATAATTTTGAATTATGAATTCTTAATTTTTAATATTATATCGATTTTTATTTAATTCGAATGAAACCTAAAACTTCACATTTGAATTATCGACCACACTTTTACTTCCTTCTACTATGATTTTATCGCCTACATTCAATCCTTTCAATACTTCTGTAAATTCAGAATTTGATTGTCCCACAGTAATAACAGCTTTTGAAGCAGTCGCATTATTTTGATTCATTTTTTTCAATATATAGACAAACTTTTCGCCTTTCGCATTGGTTCCTATCGCTTTATTCGGTATAGAAATTGCTGTGGTTTGGTAATCTATGATTTCCATTTTTACACTCATATTTGGCTTAATCAAATTATCAGTATTTGTCAATGGGACTTCTACAGAAAACGTTCTATTGCTTGGATTGATAGAATTTGACAATCGAGATACCCTTCCTTGTACTGTTCTATTGAGTGCTGGCATTTGAATATTGACCAAGGTTCCGACTTTTATCTGACTAATATATTGTTCTGATACATCCGCAGCAACTTTTAAATTTCCTAAACTCACAAGTCGTGCAATAGGAACACCTGGCGCCACCGCTTGACCTGTCTGCATGATAAGATTATCTATCGTACCAGAAAAGGGAGCCTTGACCTTGGTTCTAGATAACTGTGACTGGATAGCAGATATAGATTTCTGTGAGGCTTCATAAGCTGTTTTCGATTGCAGGTATTGAATTTCTGAGCCAATTTTATCCTGATTCCACAATCGTGATTGTCTTTCAAAAGCTGTCTTAGCTAAATCTGATTGAATTTGAGCCTGCTTCAATTGTGATGTCATACCACCGTCATTGACATTTGCAATTACCTGACCCTTAACTACCTTCTGGCCTTCTTTTACAGACCAGGTAATAGACCCTGCATATTCTGGATACAATACCACATCCTGCTCTGTCGATACATTGGACTGTATGGAAATACCGTGTTGAAAAGGCTGTGAAACAACCGTATAAGGAACTATAGTTTCTCTAATGTCAGTTTTTTCTAGCTTGGCTATTTTTGTATTGATACTTTCAATTTCTTCATGTAATTTGTTTATCTTTTTAGTCAATTTCGCTCGCTCTGATTTTAATTCTTTTAAATCATCATTGCAAGAAAGCATAAAAAATGAAATAAAAGCTGCTATGATATACTTGTTCATATTTTTAAATTTGATTTTTTTTAATTAATATTTTCCTTGAATTTTCTTTAAATCTGTATGGCTATTGAGAAGATTGAGTTCTGTCTGCAATAACTTTAGATACTGCTGTATGCGCTCATTCTGTGCATTAGCGAACTCAAAACTGCTGCCTAACCCCTCTTTATATTTTACTTGGGTTTTGTGTTCTATCTTCTCTGATAATTTTAATATGTCTTTTTGATTTTTGTACTCATTCATGTTATTTCTCAAAGTCAGAATTGTATTCATGTTTTCGATTTTCAAAGCTTGAAAAACATTAACTCGATCTAGTTCTGCTTTTTGCAGAGCCAGCTTAGCCTGAATGACCTGACTGCGTCTGGTCAAACCATCGAAAATGGGTATATTTGCCTGTACGCCGAAGTTTCCAAAATTGTACCATTTATTATTAAAGAAATTGAACCGATCACTAAAGGAATTGTAACCATAGTTAAATGCACCATACAAACTCGGCATTGCGGAATAGCGTATTTGTTTGAGATCATATTTTTTCAATAATATAGACTGCTCGGCCAGCTTAAACTCCACTCTATTTTCAAGATTATCTACATAGCTCGTCTGACCAAAAGCCTCGCTGATAAAATAGGATAGATCATCTACAATATGAAGACTATCTTCCATAGGAAAGCCCATATTCAATTTTAATGCTGAATTTGCTAACTGGCTCTGCGTTTCCAACACGAGGATGGCATTTTCAATTGTTTTGACATTATACTGAAGGCGTTCTACATCGAGTTCTTCTATCAAGCCCTGCTTGTAGGTTTTGTTGGTTTGGTCATAAAGCTTGTCCATTACGGCTTTGCTTTCTTTGAGTGATTTTAAACTCTTCTTGGCCATCACGGCCTGAAAATAGTTTTTAGAAATCAAGACTTTGACATCGCGCTCACTCATCTTCACTTGTATGTTAGCCAATTCTTTAATGGAAGTTCTCGCTTGAACACCTACCAAATAACGACCATCAAAAATCAATTGTTGTAAACCGATACTAGCATTCATGGTATTGCTTATTCCAAATTTGACAGGAAGCAACTGCCCTGGTGCACCGAACGCCTCTCCTGGGATCACACTCGTCGGCACAATAAACTGATTTTGATAGGCGATAGAGCCATTCACTTTCGGGAAGCCCTGAGTCAAGACCTCTTGGGTCTTTTCATAGGTAATCGACTTTTCCAGTTGATTTTTCAAGTGATTATAGTTGTGCTGGAGGGCATAATCGATACTCGCTTCGAGGGTGAAGGTGGAGTTTTGTCCGAAAGTTTGGATACAAAACCAAGATAAGAGGGTTAATAAAGGAAGTTTCATGGGCTATATTTCAAAATTTATTTTATCTAAATATTTAATTCCTTTGGGTGTACCGATGCCATTGATGTGATAGAACATCAATTCCTTTTCCAAATCACCGAAGGACCGGGTGCGCTGCTGAGCGAAAAACTCCACCATATTAAAGATACTGTGGAAGTATTGGTTAGCGATGAACTCGATATCAATCTGAGGTCGGTAGAGTCCCTCGCCTTGTCCGCGCTGGATGTTTTCTATGATGGTTTTCATGACACAAGTCTTAAAAAAATCTTGCAACTTTCTCCAACAATGTGGGTAATATTTCTGAATATCCGCTACGAAAATGGGCTTCATTTTTTGGTGAGTTTCCATATCCATTTGATAGATCAATCTCAGCTCATCAATCGCATTCTTAGATTTGGATTTGACGACCTCTATGCCGCAAGCATGTTCAGATATATGGGTGTCGATCTCACATTCTACGATTTCATCTTTACTTGAAAAATGAGTATAAATCGTTTTCTTCGAAATACCCAATGCGGTAGCTATATCGTCCATATTGACAGCCTTAGTCCCTCTCTCAAAAAAGAGATTTCTAGAAATATTTAAAATTAATTCTTTATTCATTCGGCGGCAAAGCTAAGGGAAAAAATCCAAGGAAACTGAAATAGTTTCTAAAGTTTCCTAAAAAATTCAAGATTTAATCTTATGTTAATACTTTAGACTACCTTGTACCTATATTATTTAAAAACTCAAATAAAATTTCCGCACGCTTTGCGCCGATAAGCTCTATAAGATCATCTTTACTAGCTTCTTTCATATTAGTAATGGACTTATATTTCTTCAGTAGTTTAGTCACAGTTGTTTTACCTATGCCATCAATCTGATTGAGTGGGGACTGAATCATCGACTTGGAACGGAGCTGGCGGTGAAATGATAATCCAAAACGATGTGCCTCGTCTCGCATCTGCTGTATGAGTTTTAATGCAGGGCTTTTTTTATCTATATACATGGGTATAGGATCATCTTTAAAATAGATCTCCTCTAGCTTTTTGGCTATACCTACGATGGTCACTTTCGATTCAAGTTGAAGTTCTTTGAGAGCCTCCAGAGCATGACTGAGCTGGCCTTTACCTCCATCGATCACTATGAGCTGAGGGAGTTCTTCACCTTCGTCCACCATGCGCTTGTAGCGTCGGGTCACGATTTCTTTCATCGAAGCGAAGTCATCGGGTCCTTCTACAGTCTTGACATGAAAATGTCGATAGTCTTTCTTGGCTGGTTTGCCATTTTTAAATACCACACAGGCACTTACTGGATTGCTTCCTTGAATATTGGAGTTGTCGAAACACTCCATATGTATCGGCAATTGATTGAGACGTAACTTATCCTGTAGCTCTTTAAGTATATTAAATTCACCTCTTTTCTTCTCAAATTTAGGATCTGTAAACAAAGTCATAGCAAAGCTTCGCGCATTGATATAGGAAACATCTAAAAGTTTTTTCTTATCCCCGAGTAGCGGTATTACCTGCCTCACTTTATTTGGCAAAACTGCAAGTTCAAATGGAATAACGACTTCTTCAATGTCATTGGATGTTAGTAAAAACTGAGAGATAAATTGCTCCAGTACCTCTTCGTTACTCTCTTCTAGCTTGCGCTCTACCTCAAAACTCTTAGAGCTGATAATGGTTCCATTCTCTACTCTAAGATAATTCAAGATGCATTTGGACTCTGTAGTATAAATATTCACTGCTAGAATATGATTCCACTTAGGATTGAAAATGACGGACTTGGTTTCAAATTCATCCAATTTTTTCAATTTAGTTTTCCATTTATCTGCTTCTTCAAAGGCAAGTTTGTCCACTGTTTTTTCCATTTGCGCGGACATAAAATCCTTGACTTGCACAAATTTTCCCTTGAGTATGTCTTTTATTTTCTTGATATTTTGGGCATACTCCTCTTCTGTCTGCTTGGCTTCGCAGGGCGCTAGACAATTGCCTATATGGAACTCTAGACAGGCTCGGAACTTCTTTTTTGTTACATTTTCTTTGGATAAATTTAAGGTACAAGTCCGCAATGGAAACAACGTGGTTATCGTATTAAAAATATCTTTGGCCGTAATTACCGAAGTGTAAGGTCCTAAATATTCTGACCCATCTTTATAATATTTTCTGGTAAAAAAAATGCGGGGGAAACGCTCGTTTTTAATGACAATAAAGGGATAAGTCTTGTCATCCTTGAGGCGGATATTATACTTGGGTTGATTTTCCTTGATGAGACTATTTTCTAGAATGAGAGCGTCGTTTTCATTCGGTACAATGGTCACTTCTATTCGAGCTATTTGCTTGACCATAAGCTTGATTCGAGAGGCCACAATTTTATTTTCTAGAAAATATTGCGATACACGTTTTTTTATATTTTTGGCCTTACCTACATAGAGCCAATTCTCTTCCTCATCGAAATAACGATATACACCCGGCTGTTCGGGAAGGGTATCGCGCATAGAAAGAAATTCCTCGAGTGTCATTCTTAAAGTTACTAGTTGAAAGTTTAAAGCTAGATGATGTTCAAATTTATATTACAAATATAAAGCCAATTTACTTGTAACTAAGAACTTGAAACTATAGACTAATTAAACCTTTCGCTTCTCCATCTGAAAATGGGTCAGGTAGAGGAAAAAGAAAGTAATGGAAATAAAGTAAATCAAATCTCGTGTATCTAATACCCCTCTCGAAATGCTATCGTAATGATAACTAATGCCGAGATTTTTTAGAAAATAGTCTAGGCTACCTTCCAAGTAACTAAATTTTGAAACTAAATCGAACCCCCAGAAAAATAAGGCCGATAGAACCGCCGCTAGAATAAAGGCAACGATTTGATTGGCAGTAATGGAGGAACAAAAGAGCCCGATAGAGCAAAATACAGAAGCCAAAAGCACCAAGCCAAAATAGCTTCCTATCACTCCGCCATTATCGATATTTCCTTTGGGATAGCCCAGCTGGTAAATCGAAAAATAGTAGATCAATGTAGGAATCAATGCCACCAGTATGATAAACAAACTAGCAAAAAATTTACCTAATAGAATATCTCTATCTGAAAAAGGTTTGGTGTAAACCCACTCGAGTGTTCCCATCTGCTTTTCTTCGCTAAAAAGTCGCATGGTAATCGCTGGAATAATAAACAAGAACAATACTGGGGCCAGCGTAAAGAATGATTCTAGCGTGGCGTAGCCGTATTCAAGGATGTCGTATTCAGGAAAAAACCATAAAACCAATCCTGTAATGGTGATAAAAAATCCCATGGCCAAAAAGCCAATCATAGAAGAAAAAAACGAATTGATCTCTCTAAAAAAAATCGCCTTCATAATTACTTATTCGTTAGTTCTTTAAACACGCCTTCTAAATCTTTTTCCTCGAGCTGCATACCAAGAATAGACCAGTTTTTCTGCACCGCCAGCTGAAAAATATCTTGTCTTATATCTAGGTTCGTATCCTTCAGGAATATTTTAAATTGATTTTCCTGCAACGCTTCTACACGGGCTACATTTTTCACTTTCTTCAGTTCTTCTGAGTCAATTTTATCGGCAAACTCCACAGTCAAAATAGCCTCTTTTGAGCCCATTTTACGCATATTCGCTGTAGAATTATCTGCGACTATTTCTCCCTTATTGATGATGATGACACGCTCACACATAGCTTCTACCTCCTGCATAATATGCGTTGAAAGTAAAACTGTTTTTTCCTTTCCTATTTTCAAAATGAGTTTGCGAATTTCGTCCAACTGATTGGGATCTAGACCTGAGGTAGGTTCGTCCAAAATCAGCACCTCTGGATTATGGATAATCGCTTGAGCTATTCCCACACGCTGCTTATAGCCTTTGGATAGTTGATGTATTTTTTTATCCTGCTCTTTGGTCAATCCAGTCATAGATATCATTTCTTGTACCTTGGCGTATGGATTAGGTAGAGCGAATATGGTAGCTACATAGTGCAGATACTCTTTGACATACATATCCTTATAGAGCGGATTACTCTCAGGAAGGTAGCCTACTCTTCTCTTGACCTCGAGAGGTGCAACTACGGTATCAAAACCAGCTACCTTGGCACTGCCAGATGTCTGCGGAATAAAGCCTGTCAGGATTTTCATTGTGGTGGACTTTCCAGCACCATTAGGTCCTAAAAAACCGACAATAGCCCCTTTTTGTATTTGGAAACTGATGTTGTTCAGCGCTAGCTGTTCATCATAGCGTTTGGATAAATTTTGAACCTCAATAGACATCTATAAAAATTTATCGAGTTTATCGCGTTTTAAATCGGTAGTAAAATTCTTAACATCTTGCTCCTTATCCAATGCCAATATCATTAGTGCGTCATTGGTATCGACTATGCACATGCCTTCAAGACCTTGGATGATAACCAACTTGCCTTTTGGTGCTAGAATTAGGTTATTGCTTGCATCGTATATTTTCACCAATTTACTTGTGGTGGCGTTTCCTAAATAGTCCTTCTCAAGACCATCATAAATAGATGACCAAGAACCGAGGTCTGACCATTCAAAATCAGCGGGAATCACATAGACTTCATCAGCCTTTTCCATCAAACCATAGTCAATAGATATATTGCTAAACTGACTATAGACATTATTCATGGAAATGGATTCTTTGACTGTATTGAGGTCTTCCCATATACTTTGTATGAGCTCACCCATCTCAGGTAGGTTTTTTTCAAAACTCTTCATAAAGGTCTGCACATTCCAAACGAAAATACCTGCATTCCATAGAAAATCACCTGACTTTAAAAAAGTCTTGGCCAAATCTGTATTTGGTTTTTCAGTAAAGGTTTTTACTTTTTTAAACAGATTTCCATCATCTTCGACATATTGTATATACCCATAGCCTGTCGCAGGTTTATTCGGTTTAATCCCTATAGTCACCAAGGCAGCCTTGCGGTCTACAAAATTAAACGAGTTTTCGACGATGGCTTCAAATTTCTTTTCTCCTAAAATAATATGGTCTGAAGGTGCGATTAAGATATTCGCCTTAGGATTACTTTTTCCAATTTTGTAGCAAGCATAGCCGATACAAGGTGCGGTATTTTTGCGTTCCGGTTCTAGAATTAAGTTTTCGGGATTTAAGAAATCTAATTGCTCTAAGACCAATCCATAGTACTCTGTCGTGGTCACTACATAGATATTCTCTGGAGGTACTATAGTCTTGTATCTATCAAAGGTGCTTTGAATCAGTGTTTTGCCCGTATTTAAAACATCTAGGAACTGCTTTGGTTTGTCCACCCGACTTTGAGGCCAGAATCTACTTCCGATGCCTCCTGCCATGATGACTACATAATTATTGCTTTGCTTTTTCAAAACTCTTTCCTCCCTTCTATTTTAGAGCACAAATATACGACAGAAAGATTATAATTTTAGAAAAAGGAATCATAATGAAAGGTATAAAAAAAAATGGAGACCAACAAGGGTCTCCATTCTATAAATCAGATGATATTTTGAGTTATTGTTTGTCTACAATAATTTTCTTAATGATTCTATCTCCTTTCGCTTCAAATTCTATGAAGTAAATACCATTTGGTGCTTTAGATAAATCAATTTGTCCATCTTTATTCGATCCAAGCTTATCAGCAGAAACTATTTTTCCTAACATATCAGTGACTCTGTAAGAATAGTTTTGGTTCATATCATTTTGAACGAACAGTTTACCATCGCGAACTGGGTTAGGGTAAATTTGGATGTTATTTGAATTGACACTGCTTATTGACGCTCCGCAACCAGCAGCTGTAGCAGACTTCACAACGATGGTTTTTGTTACAGGAAATGCATTACATGATCCAAAGCTAGAACTTAGGCTGACTAGCATATTACCAGCTGCTGGAAACTTATATCCAACGGGAACAGTAAGAGTCGAAAATTGTGTTGCTCCATTTTTCCAAACATATTTCCAATCTTGTTTAGATGAAGTGTTTGTAAAGGTAACGTCTTTATTTACACAAGGTGAAGCTGGATTAATGGTGAAATCCATTACGTTGGTATCCGTGATATTTATATTTACGTTTGCAGTGGCAGTCACAGAGCAGAAGGCATTGGCCACGGTCACCGTGTATACACCAGAACTAATCTTTGTTGAAGTGGCTGTTGTTGAGAAACCTTTGCTCCAAGTATAAGTTTTTGGAATGGTGCCTCCACCTGTTACAGTAACTGTGAGAGATTGATTTGTATCTACACAGCTTGTCAATGTTTTATTGGCCATTGTCGCAGACATTGAGAATGACTCAACTAGCACCTGAGCTGTTTTAGGAGTAACACCATCCGTTACGGTTACAGTATAAGTGACATTGGCAGTGCCCACTGTAGCTATAGGATTAGCTATAGTCGTAGAGCTAAGACCTGTAGCTGGTGACCAGGCATAGGTTACAGCTCCAGTATAACCTGTGGCATATGCATTCAGTTGAACCTGAGCATCTTTACAAAGCTGCTGTACAGATTGTACTTTTGTTATACTAACGTTTGGCTCTACTACAGCAGAAATATATGGGTATATGTACCAATTTTGTGTGTAAAACTTTTTACACGCTTCTGTAGTAATAAGATCACCACTATTCCAGAGAAATAGTCTATAAGCATTGCCCGTCGTAGGCTTTACTACATTCGAGGAGTGGGAGTATCCATAACTAGTTTGAATTGCAAATCCATCTCCATTTGTCCCACAATTGGTGCTGAAAGAAGCAATTCCTCTCACTGCATTCTCGATATGTCCGACAAATTTAACCTTAACAAGGAATCCATTGCCTTTTGATAAGGTGGTAGACTTTCTATACATATAGGTATCTATATCAGTGGCATTTTTGAGTATGACAGTATCTGAACTAGCTAGACGAACACCTGTAATATCTTGTTTAAATCCAGTACTTGGATTTACCCCATTATTAAATGAATCCTCATAAACAAATATATACAAGGTATCATCTTGGGTTGTATTTTTTCTATCGTAAATTAAAACTGGATTAATAGAATCGATAGTAATAGTGGCACTGTCAATATTGATGTTTCGTATAACATTAGTGTTATCCAAGAAAGATAATTGCCAAAATCCTTGGATGATCCCTACAGAATTAAATGTAGCTGGGGTTGATGGCAATCTAAGCGTATCATAGTAACTATTTGTAGGCCAGCCATAGGATCTTTCGAACATACTCATTCCATATGATTTTTGAATACTATCAAGAACGGGATAGTCCATCATAAACTTCTCATTAGATGATCTTGGCTTTAGTTGTTTCTTATAATTCTCGTTGATAGCGAGTTTGGATTTAATTTTTTCCATATCTGAAGAAGATAAATTACTCAAAGTTGGTAATTCCTGCGAAAATACAGTCAAACTAATAAGGCTGATTGTAAAAAGTATAATTTTCTTCATTTCTATTTATTTTTATTAAATGTAAAACGCAAATGTAAGGAAAAATGTATTAAAAAAAGAGAGATTTTATTTAAATTTTGTTGCAGTTTCGACATCTTGGTTCATACTCATTCTTTTCACCTATTAGAATGGTGCTTTCATTATGCACCAATCTATGGCTAAAGAGGCCGGGTTCGCCGCATTGCATGCACACGGCATGTACTTTATGGACCTCATCTGCTATGGCCATCATGGCTGGCATGATACCAAAGGGTTTGCCTAAATAATCCATATCTAAACCAGCGATGATAACCCGTATGCCTTTGGCAGCCAATTTATTGCAAACCTCTGGAAGATTTTCATCGAAAAACTGCGCTTCATCGATGCCAATGACATCCTTATCCACCCCCAGCAGTAAAATAGACTCAGAGTTGGAAACGGCCAACGAAGGAATTTTCTGATTGGAGTGGGAGACGACCTCACTCTCGCTATAGCGCGTATCCAGTATCGGCTTGAAAATCTCTACCTGCTTTTTAGCAATGATCGCTCTGTTCAGTCGACGTATCAATTCCTCTGTTTTTCCAGAAAACATGGAACCACAAATTACTTCTATTCTTCCATGAAAATTTCCGTTTCTTTGCACTAGAGGACTATTTTAGAGCAATAATACAATAAAAATTCAATTTATGACAAAGAATTCTGAGATCGCAATCGATGATTTGATAAAAAGAATTTATAAATCATATGTAGAAATCAAGGTGGGGGAATTTCGCGAAATAGACCGCGATATGTTACTGAATGATATAGGACTATTGTATACTAGTATAAAAGATTTATACCCTTCCAACCAACTGCCTGCAATTGAGTTTGATCTTATTCAGAAAAAATTAAATACTAAGATTCCTGAACATGAGGATGAAATCCACCCTGAACCGAAACAAGAGGAACAAAGGGTAGAGAGAAATCAAGAAGACACCCCAGAAATAGAGAGAGTGATACCTATGGAGCTTATGCAGAGTCCTATAGAGGTAAAAATATCAGAAGGGACTCCGAGCCCTGAAGAAGAAATACAAAAGGAAGATGAAATAACGACCATGGACTTGTCGATGTTTGAAGACGCAGAGCAGCTGGAGTCTCCCAGCTTGGAAGCTTCTAATTTAATCGACAAAAAATCGGACAATACGACAAGTCCTATTTTACAAGGTTTTCAAACAGAAACTAAAGAAGTAAATGGAAAGCTTCTAAACTATCAGGACATACCGACAGTGGTAGAAAAGGCTGCTGAAGTATTGGTTACCAAGGTAGAAGAAGTTCAATCGGCGCCCAAAAAGGCGTTGGAAGAGGAATCGCCTATTGTCCAAACCTTGAACCATGAAAATGATAGAAAAAGCAAGAGCGATATCATGGATTTTTTGCATCATGATGATAAAAAAACAGCCAAGGATATATACAGTTTTTTAGATTTAAATACTCGTATTGGACTGATCGAGTTATTCTTTAAAGGCAATTCCCTAGAGCTCACTGAGTGCCTAGTTTGGCTCAATAAACTGGACACCAAAGAGGCGTGTGTCAAAGTGATTGACAAATTCGCAGCCAAATTTGATGTAGGGACTGACGATGAAATCTATAAACAATTCCTCTCCTTAGTAGATCGCAAGTTAGATTATCAAAAATGAGCTTAATGCTGGTTCGCTAGGTAGCGCTCCGCTTCTAGGGCGGCCATACAACCCGTACCAGCAGCAGTGACCGCTTGCCTGTAGTTTCTATCCATGACATCCCCACAGGCAAATACCCCTTCTACATTTGTTTTAGTGGTACCTGGAACTACTTTTATATAACCGTCTGCATCGGTTTCGATGTATTTAGAAAAAATCTTAGACTGAGGCGTATGGCCTATAGCTACAAAAAATCCTGTGATAGGAATTTCTTGGGTAGAGCCATCTTTCGTATTCTTAATTCTTACTGCTTCCACCACTTTATCGCCGAGGATTTCATCGGTCTCCGTATTCCAATATACCTTAATATTCGGTGTTCTAAGCACTCGATCTTGCATGATTTTACTGGCTCTCATTTGATCTTTCCGAATCAGCATGTGCACTGTTGTGCAGAGTTTGGCTAGATATAATGCTTCTTCACAAGCACTATCGCCTGCGCCTACTATAGCGACCTCTTGTTTTCTATAAAAAAATCCATCGCAGACAGCGCAGGCAGAAACTCCACTGCCATTAAGTCTTTGCTCAGATGGAATACCCAGCCACTTGGCTGTAGCACCAGTAGATATTATAACCGTTTGGGCTGAAATTTCCTCTCCTTTTTCATTTTTACATATATAGGGAGGCTTACCAGAAGAAAAATCTACCTCTGTTATCAATCCTGGTTGAATATCAGCATCAAAGCGCTTGGCCTGATCATAGAGTTCCTTCATCATTTCAGGACCCTGTATCCCATTGGGATAACCAGGGAAATTTTCCACCTCATTAGTCGTCATCAACTGACCACCTGGCTCCATACCTTGATACATCAAAGGATTTAAATTGGCTCGGGAAGCGTAAATAGCTGCTGTATAACCCGCAGGTCCTGAACCTATAATTAAGCATTCTGTCTCTTTCATGTTTCGATGTTTTATCGTTTAAAATCCAATTTCTGAACAAATAAGGGACGAAATTAGTTCGAAATTAATTATTTTTACGATTAGTTACAAACAGCTATGTTGAAAAATCCCGTTATTGGAAACCGTGTCAAATGGACAAATCAGCCATGGAAAGGAGTAATCAAGGAAGTGAAAGGCCAAAGAGCACTCATTGCTTTAGAGGATGGGTTTGAGGAATGGGAACTCCTCTCTAAACTAGTTTCCGACAATCAAAACCTAGATCTGATAGATATTTATGACAGTAAGAATGAATTGCGATATATAGAAGTAAGACCAATCAAACAGTCTGAAATTGATCTTCACATTGAGAATCTGTTCGTTGAATGGAAAACCATACCAAAAGAAAAAATTCTTGAACGCCAACTTCAAGCCTTTCAAGAAGAATTTCAGATATGCCTTAAAAATGCAACGGATGAATTGATCGTGATTCATGGAAAAGGCAGTGGGATATTGAAGAAGCATATAATAGACCTGCTGCATGCGCATATGCATATATCGTTCGAAGATATGCATGAAGGAAGATATAAACAATCTGCTATAAAGATATATTTCGATAGACCTTGATCAATTCGGTTATTTTTGAGCTCATTTTAATAGAAATCAAAGTATCATAGAATCCTATTCAAGAAGAAATTGACATGAAAAAAAATCTACCTTTAGTGCTTGTTGTGATAGCCTTAGTTGCAGTTTTAGCCTACCTCAAGTATAACAAATCCAAAACTAATTTTGAGGAAATTGAATTTCATATAGCGGATGTCAATGAAATAGGTAGTATAATCATTTCAGATAAACAAGGAAATAAGTCTGTGCTCAGAAAGGCGGATACAAAATGGTTGGTCAATGATAGTTTCTTTGCCGAAAAGGCCAAAATGGTGATTCTGCTGCAAACTATCAATAAGCTTCAAATAGAAATGCCCATAGGCGACTCTATGCGTAAAATGGCCATACAGGACTTGAGAACCCTTGGTCGAGAGATAACTATCAATAATAAGGATGGCGATGAAATAAAGACCTTTTATGTAGGCAGCCAAATGGGAGCAGGCAATGTGATGATACTGAAAGAGAATGGCATTGTGGCTACTGATCCCTTTATTGTTAAGATTCCAGGAATAAAAGCCACGGATTTGAAGCACCGCTTTCCTGCCAACCCTAATGCATGGTATACCACAGAAGTCTTTTCTACGTCAATAGATAAAATTAAATCCATTACAGTCAATTTTCATGAGCGTCCTCAAAATTCTTTTCGTTTGACCAAAGATGAAGATCTAATCAAAATTGACCCATTAGTAGATTCAATGAAAATAAATAAATCTTTGAATAAAGAGCATGTGATCCAATTTCTATTGGAATTTGAGTCTAAACATTTCGAAGGAAAAATAAAAAATGACAGCGTCATAAGCTATATTAAAGCTTCTAAACCTGCTTATACCATAGAACTTGAGGATATGCTCCAGGAAAAACGTTATATTAAGCTATTCAAAATGCCTTCTAGTTTCAATGGCGTGGACCTAGGAAGCCCAGCTGTAGATGCCATGGGTAAAAGGCTCCCATTCAACTTAGATAAATATTGGGCGTATTCCTCCTACAGCAAAGATTTTGCTATTGCTCAATATTACGTATTCGGACCAATTCTGGTGCCGTACAACTATTTTTTCGAAGATAAAAGTAAAAATTAGCCTGATATACGCTTTTAAACTAGCGCCATTTTCTTATCTCTTTTACATGACAAGGGGTTTCATATAGATAATGTTATCCGATTCCATAGATCGCTTATCGACATATTCATGGGTGTTTGATATCAATACTTGAGGCTCGCCAGCTTCATCGATCAAATGCGCTAGATATCCCAACCTCTTTAAAAAGTTGTCCGCCAATCGATGATTGTCATTGCCTCTATTGGATTGACTAAACTCCATAATGATCGTAGGTGAATTTGTAAGTAAATAATTTGATAGGCCTCGTAAAACAGTATCTTCAGCGCCTTCTACATCTATCTTAATCACTTCTGGCAAGGCTACTTCTTCTTCTATAAAACTATCTCCTCGTTTTCCATCTATTCTATGAACTTTAACTGATGCTTTTTTGAACCATGCCTCTTGCTCATATTGATTCCTCACTAACGTATTGTACTCTGAATACAAAGTTGGAAACTCATAGAAAATAGTAGGCTCATCGTTATCATTAAATGCAATATTGAATGCAGCTATGTTTTCTTTATCCTTTGTATTTTCATGAAGAATTTGAAAAGATTTGGAGGCTGCTTCTATAGAATAAACCTTGCCTTTTTCTGCTATATATGCAGCTAAAAGTGAATAAAATCCATAATGTGCCCCAATATCCATAAATACCGAACGGCTATGCAGATGGTTGATTAAATATCTTGTCAATCGGATCTCGGAATTATGTGTCTTGCCACCTGAGAGAAATATATCGACAGAAGCTGGAAGAGATATAAGCATGAATTGATTCCAAAAAACAGGGGTATTCGCATCAAAATGAAAATTGCCCAATTTGACAATTAGTTTCGAAAAAACTATGCCTAAAACATACTTGACTGGATTCCTCAAAAATCGACTGAATTTAGAGGTAGTAGCAAAAGCTTCTACCTTCTCCAATTGCCTTAATAATTCTTTTTGATTCATTCAATCAATAATGTCAACAGATAATTACTCTACAAATTGACCCTCTACGAACAAAAAAGGATTCAAACGATCTAGCTGAAAATTAACTATTTTACCTACTTTAGTTTCATCAAATTTTGTCCGCACACGAATATAATTTGAGGTATACCCATTCATAAAACCATTATCATCTTCATGTTCAAAAACTACTGGATAGACTCTACCTATATGCTCCTGATAGTATTGACGCTTCAATTTATCTGATAAAATACGGAGGCGCTTATTGCGGTCTCGACGCACTTCTATCGGCACATAGGAATCGGACTTGACCGCTCTGGTGTTCGCTCTCTCAGAATAAGTAAATACATGTAAATAAGAAACTGGTAAGGATTGAACAAAGGCATAGCTTTCTTCGAAATGCGCATCCGTCTCTTCAGGATACCCTACAATCACATCGACCCCTATGCATGCATGTGGAATTTTATTCTTGATATAGGTGACTTTCTCTCGATAAAATGCACTGTCGTATTTGCGCTGCATACTCTCTAGCATCGCATCGGATCCACTCTGCAGGGGTATATGAAAATGGGGCATAAAAACATTGCTGCTCGCTACCATATCAATAATATCCTCGGTTAATAAATTCGGCTCAATAGAAGAAACCCTCACCCGCAAACCCGTTCCCTTATATACATTTTCAATAGCCAATAGGAGATCAAAGAAAGTCTCTTCGGTTCTTTTCCTTCCATCCGATGTTTTCCCATAATCTCCGGTATTCACACCAGTTAATACAATCTCTTGCACCCCCGTTTGAACAGCCCGTTCGAATACCTGCATAGTCTCTTCGATAGACTGACTGCGACTTCTGCCTCTCGCCAATGGTATAGTGCAGAAGGTGCAAAAATAATCACAACCATCCTGCACTTTGAGAAATGTTCGAGTTCTATCGCCACTAGAATAGGATGGCACAAACTCGTTGACTTCTTTAATATCCTCCGCTTTTACCTTGCTTTCTGCATGGTCTATGGTTTGAATATGCTTTAGCAAATTAAACTTCTCCGTAGCCCCTAGGACCATATCTACGCCCTCTATATCGGCTATTTCCTGAGGTTTTAGCTGCGCATAGCAGCCAATGATAATCACCTTGGATTCGGGAGAAGTGCGCTTGATCTTCCGGACGATATAGCGGCATTCTTTATCAGCATTTTCAGTGACGGAGCAGGTATTGACTACATAGACGTCTGCTTGTTCGTCCATATCTACACGCTGATAGCCTGCATCCTCTGCCTGATTGGCAAGGCTGGATGTTTCTGAAAAATTCAGTTTACAACCTAAGGTATGAAAAGCTATTTTTTGTTGCGTACTCATTTATCTAAATTCTCTATATTCTATATGATAGCCCTCTAAATGATAATTGGATTTCAACTGCACATCTTGAATTTTGGAAGGTTTATTTCCAGAGTAGTAAATGATGATTTCCTTGGTCCATTTGTCGATGACAAAATTATGCACGGTAAATGACTGTGAACTGAGTTCTCTTTGTATGTAGCTCTCGAGGTTATAGCGCGTGGTAGCGCGTGTCAGCTCCGTTGAACTGAAATACAATCCAAAAAGGAAACATAAAAGTGTGATGACAAAGTATATCCATTTAAATCGATTATTCTTGATACCCAGTCTAGAAACCCCTGATAAGTAAAGCAGCAGAGATAATCCCATAAAAAGTAGAAGAAATAATAACTGATACCTAATGATGATAGCAAGAATAGCATCGCCGTCTCGATGAATCATCATAACCGAGGAAGCTACAATAAGCACAGGCCACTTAACTAAAAATTTGAGTATCCAAATAATCATAGAAATCCTATGGCTATTGAACAAGAAAATAGCTATAGCAATTAAGAAAACCGATAAATAAGTGGCGATATCAACTTCTGCCCAGTTGGTTATAGTTTGTATGTTGTAGGTAAATGGAGAAATATAAAAATAAACTAAGCCAATGATAAAGGTGACAACAGCCCCAATAACTATTTTTATTATCGCAGCTTTGAGAATATCGCTATTTCGCTTGAATACTCCTATAGTAAACTGAAGAAAAGAAAAAATAAACGGGCTGATTAATAGTCCTGCATAAATGACCAAAGGTTTGTCAAAATTGAGTCCGAGACATACCAAAATGGCACTCAATACCACCATAAACAATACCACAGATTTTTTCTCTTGTGAGCTAGAATAATATTCAATCAAATCGTCTAGATTGGTCATTAAAACCAACTTTGTTTCCTGTAGATAAGTTTTTATATGTTCAATCATGAATGCTAGTTAGAATAAAAAATAGTAAATAAATAATCTAAATTTATCTTGTCCTAGTTATTAGGCTTGACAAAAGTAATCACTTTCGTATCGAAAAAGTCTTCTTTGAAAAAATCCGAAATAGGTTTGACCTTTACTTTTCGTTTACAGTCCTTAATTTCTTCCGTCAAATCGCCCCCTTTCAAAGCGATTAATCCGTTATCTAACTCATTGAATGAAATAGGGTGTATCTTACCTCTAGTCCATCGCAGCAAATCAACCATAGGAGCAACAGCGCGGGTGACAACAAAGTCAAACTGCAATTTTACATCCTCTGCTCTTCCCCAATGTGTTTGAACATTTTTAATATCTAAAGCCTCAACGACTCCCTCGATTACTTTGAGTTTTTTCTGGATAGAATCTACGGCCAAAAATTTACTGTCAGGAAAAAGAATAGCGAGAGGAATCGTCGGAAAGCCTCCACCCGTGCCTAAATCCATAATGATGGTACCTTTTTTAAACTGAACAAATTTGGCAATAGCTAAGGAATGCAAAACATGATGGATATAGAAATTTTCAAAGTCTTTCCTTGAAACGACATTAATTTTATCATTCCATTCTTTATAAATGTTATAAAGCTGTTGATAAGCATCTTTCTGCTGTGAATTTAGTTGCGGGAAATAGGCAAACACACGCTCTAACATAGATTTTAAGCTTTTTTTTAATTTTAGGTTTGAAGAATGACAAAAGTAGTTATCTTTGCCGAAACTTTAAATAAAATAGAAAATGTCAACAACAAACATTGCAGAAAAAGTAACACAAATCATTGTAGATAAACTAGGATGTGATGAGGCACAAGTGAAGCCAGAAGCTAGCTTTACTACTGACTTGGGTGCAGATAGTTTAGATATTGTGGAATTGGTTATGGAGTTTGAAAATCAGTTTGAAATGTCTATTCCAGATGATAAAGCTGAGCAAATTCAAACTGTAGGCGATGCCATTAGCTTTATTGAGCAGGCTCATAAAGGTTAATTTAATAGCTTTATAAATTTATAAATCAAACCTATGCGAAGAGTTGTCATTACAGGCCTCGGAGCTGTGACACCTCTTGGTAATGATATTGGCACCTTTTGGAATGCTCTAGTAGCAGGTACTTCAGGTGCCAATTTAATTACCAAATTTGACACAACTCTTTTCAAGACTAAATTTGCTTGTGAGTTAAAGAATTTTGATCCGTTAGCATATATAGAAAAGAAAGAAGTTTCTCGACTAGACCCATCAGCCATATATGCTATAGCTGCAGGCACTCAAGCTGTGGAGGATAGCGGTATCCTCTCCAATTTCAATCCTGATAGAGTCGGCGTATTGTGGTCTTCTGGCATAGGAGGTATTTTGACCTTCCAGCAGGAGATTACCAACTTCGCCACAGGCAATGGTACACCGAGATTCAATCCATTCTTTATTCCAAAAATGATTCCAGACATCAGTGCTGGTCATATATCGATGAAATATGGATTTAGGGGACCTAACTTTGCTCCAGTAGCTGCTTGTGCTTCATCTACAATTGCGATTGCAGATGCATTTATGTATATCAAATACGGTAGAATAGATGCTTGTGTCGCGGGAGGATCTGAAGCCGCGATAACAGAAGGAGGAATCGGTGGATTCAATGCCATGAAAGCACTCAGCGAGCGAAATGATGATTATTTGACGGCTTCTCGTCCGTTCGATTCTACCAGAGATGGTTTCGTCATGGGAGAAGGCGGCTGTGGTCTTATATTGGAAGAATTAGAACACGCTCTCAAAAGAGGTGCGAAGATATATTGTGAAGTAGTTGGTACAGGTATGACTGCTGATGCGCATCATTTGACCGCTCCGCATCCAGAAGGACTTGGCGCCTACAATGTGATGAAAAACGCCATAGACGAAGCAGGATTAGCTGCAGAGGAAATAGACTATGTCAATGTGCATGGGACTTCCACTCCGCTAGGCGACATTGCCGAATTGAAGGCTATCAAAAAATTATTTGGAGATGCTGCTTATAATATGAATATCAGTTCGACCAAATCACAAACGGGTCATCTACTCGGTGCAGCGGGTGCTATAGAAGCTATCGCCTGTGTCAAATCCGTGCAAGAAGATATCATACCACCGACCATCAACTTCACCACACCAGACGAACATATCGACCAAAAGCTTAATTTAACGCTCAATACAGCTCAAAAACGAACAGTCAATACTGCGTTGAGTAATACCTTTGGCTTCGGTGGACACAATGCCTCCGCTGTCTTTAAAAAGTTCAAAGGATAATAATTAGAATCTAGTCATAAACGATGTTTTGACTACACAACACCCCTTAAGGCCTTTATGGCAATACTGCCCACAAAATAAACAAACCAAGAGTCCCGATCTGAAAAGGTCGGGATTTTTTTTGAAAGAAAAATTTTCAAATTTGATCGAGAGGCTCTATATTCGTCTTCTTTAATGTATGAAATTAGCATAAAAAAAATAGGCAATTTTATACCCAAAGGAATGGTTATTTTTTACTTTGAGAATTGCCTGCCTGATGCAGACAGGCATGTGACCGTTAAAAACAAACACATGAAAAATATTGATAAATTAAGTCTAGACAATGCGTATCGTTTATTTGATAGTGGAGATATTGAAACTATTGAAATTGGAACTACCAAAGGATTACAGCTTATACATAAGTATTTATTTGAAGGACTTTATGATTTCGCCGGGAAAATACGCTCACAAAATATCTCAAAAGGAGGGTTTAGGTTCGCGACTGCTTTATATATAAATGAAATTTTGGCAAAAATTGAATTAATGCCCGAAAATACTTTTGAAAATTTAATTGAGAAATATGTTGAAATGAATATTGCTCATCCATTTATGGAAGGAAATGGCCGAACAATGCGTATTTGGTTGGATATGATACTTAAAGCTAGATTAAAGAAAGTAGTCAATTGGCAATTTATCGATAAAACAGACTACCTACAAGCTATGGAACGCAGTCCTATCAATGTTTTAGAAATAAGAACCCTAGTTTGGGCTAATTTGACTGATGACATAGATAATCGTGAAATCATCATGAAAGGAATAGAACAGTCTTATTACTACGAAGGATATGAAAAGGACAATGATGAAGATTAAAATAAACAAACCAATAGTCCCAATCTGAATAGGTCGGGATTTTTATTTAAAAATAACAGAAAAAGCGAGTGAGTCCTACCTCTTCCCTTTCCTCTCCAGCGCAGCCTCCACTAAGCCGATAAATAAAGGGTGGGGATTTTCTGGGGTGCTTTTGAGTTCGGGGTGATATTGCACACCAATAAAGAAAGGATGGTTATCGAGTTCTACAATTTCTACCAAGCCCGTATCTGGATTTTTACCACTGGTTTTCATTCCGTGACTTGTTAGCAGCTCTAGATATTCATTATTAAATTCATATCTATGTCTATGGCGCTCGCTAATTTGATTGGATTTATACAATCTATAAGCTAAGGACTTTTTATCTTTGATATGACATTCATATGCCCCTAGACGCATGGTACCGCCCAGTGCTATGCGCGTTTTTTGCGA
The DNA here is from genome assembly GCA_021297855.1 of Sphingobacteriales bacterium. Taxonomy (GTDB): domain Bacteria; phylum Bacteroidota; class Bacteroidia; order Chitinophagales; family JADJOU01; genus CHPMRC01. The sequence goes on from JAJTHM010000030.1 coordinate 32,317, forward strand.
CTCCATGATGTCTATGACAGGGTATTTCGTATTCTTATTGATTTCAACGGAATGAGCATCTTTGAGACCCATAACATTGCGGGCAAACTCAACAATGCACATTTGCATTCCTAGACAGATGCCAAAAAATGGAATTTTATGTTCCCGCACATAGCGTATGGTCTCTATTTTACCCGTGATAGCTCGTTCTCCAAATCCAGGGGCTACAAGTACGCCATGAAATTTACCTAAAACCTCTTTGACATTTTCCGCTGTGATAGATTTCGAATGAACTGGCACTACATTGACCTTGGTAAATTTAGCAGCCCCTGCATGAATAAAAGACTCGTAAATACTCTTATAGGCGTCTTGGAGTTCGATATATTTTCCCACTAGAGCTATATTGACTTCCTGTTTAGGATGTTTGAGCTTATCTAGAAATTTATTCCATTTTTCCAGTTTGGGCTCTTTTTTAGACTTCATTTTTAGCTTTTTCAGTACCACTTTATCGATATTCTCCCGTTGAAGTTCTAAAGGTACATCGTAGATTGTTTCTTTATCTATGGCTTGAATGACAGCACTCTCCTCCACATTGCAAAACAAAGCGAGTTTTTTGCGAATATCCTTGCTGAGTTCGTGCTCTGTTCTACATATGAGGATATCAGGCTGTATCCCTGACTCCAAGAGCATTTTCACGGAATGCTGCGTCGGTTTAGTTTTAAGTTCTTTCGCTGCACTCAAGTATGGAATCAAAGTCAGATGGCAAACAATAGCATTCTCTTTGCCCATTTCCCAAATAAACTGACGAACAGCCTCAATATAGGGTAGTGACTCAATATCGCCTACGGTTCCCCCTAGTTCTGTTATTATAAAATCTCGTTTTTTCTCCTTATTCGGTGCTGAAAATCTGCGTTTAATTTCATCTGTGATATGAGGAATCACCTGTACGGTTTTACCCAAAAAATCACCTTTTCGCTCTCTATCAAGCACTGTTTGATAGACTCGTCCTGTGGTTACATTATTGGCTTGGGAGGTATGGGTATTGAGGAAACGCTCGTAATGACCCAAGTCTAAATCCGTTTCCGCTCCATCTTCTGTCACATAACACTCTCCATGTTCGTATGGGTTGAGCGTACCTGGATCGATATTGAGATAGGGGTCAAATTTCTGAATAGTGACTTCAAAGCCGTGTTCCTGAAGAATCTTGGCCAATGAAGCAGCGAAGATACCTTTTCCTAAGGAAGAAGTAACGCCTCCTGTGACGAATATATATTTGGTCATTACCGTATAATTGCTAAAGTGAATACGGATGTCAAAGGTAGTTGAAATATTTTAATGGGATTTTATTTTGTGAATACCCGAATGAAACAGAGATGTCAAGTTTCAAAATCCAGATTTATTTTTTTTCGTTTAAATTTGCCCTAATGGCATTTGCTTATTAAAATATGAGAAATTCAGTTTTGTTAATTAGTATAGTCTTGCTAGGTATGCTAGCATGTAAAAAGGATGAACCTGCTCCGGATCTAAGTTCAGTTTGTGACAAAGGAGGCATATGGTTGGTAGATAAAAAAGATAGCTTCAATCCAAACCCTTCTTTGGATAGCTTTACATTTATGCAGGGAGGCGGCTATCATAGATTTGTCTTTACCAATTCTGAGGTAAACAAACTACAAATTGATGTACTCACCAAACCTGATTCTGGACAGACATTTATATATAAATCTATATTCGTTCGCGAGATTAGTGGTCAATATATTTCAGACCCTTTCACTTATCCTACTATGATGGATTCCATGTTAACGATTCGCAATAATGGCAGTCATTATTTAGTAAGTATTAAACCTATTAAAGCTAAAATAGGCACTTCAAGAACCATAGAACTCAGAGCCTGCGATTTGAGAATGAATGATGTGACCCCGTAATTGCGCATCACTCTGAATATGGTGATAAAAAATCCTATCTACATGAGATTTAAAAAGCAATTGTCGATAGGTATTGGCTTCATGAGCCTTATGATTTGTTTATCTGTAGGATGTGACAATCAAAAAGAAATTAAAAAACAACCGATGAAAGAAATCATTAATACAAAAAAAGCCCCATCTGCTATTGGTCCATATAGTCAGGCTGTATGGGCGGGAGACATTCTTTTTACCAGTGGTCAAATAGCCCTCATACCCGAAACTGGTGAAATGGATAACCAAAGTATAGAAGCAGAGACACACAGGGTGATGAAAAATTTAACAGCTCTTTTGGAAGAAGCTGGATTATCATTTCATCAAGTCATAAAAGTCAGTATTTTCATCAAAGACATGAATGATTTCTCAAAAATAAATGAAATATACGCCTCCTATCTTCAAGAGCCTTATCCTGCGCGCGAAACCGTGGAAGTGGCAAGACTGCCAAAGGATGCCAGAATCGAAATCAGTGTAGTAGCCAAACGCGACTAGCCATGTTTCAATTTAAAGAAATTATTGGGCAAGAAGATGTTAAATCTTCCCTCATCACTCAGGTAAACAGCGGCAAGCTTCATCACGCTCACCTATTTTTAGGAAAGATGGGCTATGGAACCTTTCAGCTAGCTATGGCCTTTGTCAAATACATATACTGCCAAGACAAACAAGTGAATGATAGCTGCGGACAGTGTGCCAATTGTATTAAAATTAGCAAGCTAAATCATATAGATATTCACTGTACAGTGCCGAGTTTTGATATCAATAATTTAAGCAAGTCTTTATTGCCAAATTATAGAGAAATAATAGAAGAAAAACAAGGCTTATTTGACCTTAAAGATTGGATAGATTTTAATAAGGAAAAAAACGCAAAAATTCGCAGTGCGGAATGTGATATTATACTGCATGATATGGGATTGTCTTCCTATGAAGATGGCTATAAGACGCAGATTATCTGGATGGCTGAGAGTTTAGAAAAAGAATCCAATAAGATACTGAAAATCTTAGAAGAACCAAATCCTCAGACCCTGTTTATATTAATGGCAGAATCATCGGACAGATTATTGCCCACGATTCTATCCCGTTGCAATATTCATAAAATACTGCCTCTTAAAGATAATATGGTAGAAAGGTATTTAATCGATATACGACATCATAAACCATCTGAAACCCTCACGAGAGCTATTCATTTTGCCGAAGGTGATTTAATCGAAGCTGAGCGATATCTAGCCGATGAGGAGAGCGAATTTCCACTGGAACTTAGTTTAATCAATTTTCTGCGCGGATTGATTAATTTTCATGAAAGAAAGTTCGACAATGTCAATAAGGCTATCAAACAAGCAGAAGTATTGGCTGGACAATCCAAATCTACTCAAAAGAAGTTTTTGGATTATTTCCAATATTTTCTACGCCAAGTGATTATGATAAAAATTACCCAGAATTCTCAGCTTAATGAGACCTTGCTCAAGGCAGCCCATCACTTTGCCAATACCTTGGAGATAGACCAGATAGAAGCTTGGAGCCAACTTATAGACAAATACCACTATGCTATAGAAGGAAATGCGAATGTAAAAATAAGTTTTGTATCTTTGGCAATTGAATCGGGGAAGATTCAGAATAGAGTAGAATTTGAAAATTTAGTTAGTCAATTTAGTCAATAAAATATAGTATGGGTTGTTCGAGTGGAGGATGCAGTTCTGGTGGATGTAGCACAGGGAGTTGCAATAAAAAAAATGTTTTCGACTGGTTTTCCAATATCCAGTTTACATCGGGCATTGATGAGTTTAATGTCGTAGAGATATCCTTTAAAGGAGGCTCAAGAAAAGATTATTATGTCAATGATAAGCGTCTGGATTTGGTGAAAGGCGAGTTTATATGTGTGGAAGGCAGTGGCGGATATGACATTGGTCAGGTTTCTCTAAAAGGGGAGTTGGTCAAGCTACAGTTGAAAAAAAACAAAGTAGATATTAATAAGGAACCTCTACCTAAAATTCTGAGAAAGGCCAACGAAAAGGAATTGGAGATCATGGAGACCTTTCGAAAAAAAGAAATGGATGCCATGATAAAGGCACGACTGATAGCTCGCCAGCTGAATCTAGAAATGAAAATTAGCGAGGTGGAGTACCAAGCAGATGGCAAAAAAGCCATTTTCTATTTTATAGCTGATGAGCGCGTTGACTTCAGAGAACTCATTAAACGCTTTGTAGCAGAATATAAGATTAAAATAGAACTTAAGCATATAGGTGCCCGACAAGAAGCGGGTAGAATAGGTGGTATGGGCAGTTGTGGTAGAGAATTGTGTTGCAGTACTTGGCTTAATGAATTTCCTTCCGTGACTACGAGTGCCGCCCGATACCAAAACATATCGATCAATATTGAAAAGTTATCCGGGCAGTGCGGTAGGTTAAAGTGCTGTCTAAACTACGAACTAGCTCAATATGTGGAAGCAACAAAAGAGTTTCCATCTAATATCCATGAAATCCAAACTGAAGAAGGAGTAGCAATAGTACGAAAAACCGAAATACTCAAAAGGCAATTGGTATTTACCTATAAAAATGATCCCGGTAGTGAGTATTATAAACTGACACTCAGCGATGTGAAAAATATCGTGGAAATGAACAAACGAGGACAGAAGCCACAGAGCTTATCCTCCATGGCTGTCAAAGATAAAGAAGAGGAGAAAGTGAAAAAAGATGAAGATTTAGTAGGACAAATTCAACTAAAAACACTCGAGAAGAATAAACAGAATACTCGAAAAAACAAAAATAAGCCTAAGAACACTAGGAGCAATTCTGCGCAGAATAATACAGCAGATCTTACCCAAGGAGACAATCAACAGAGAACAGATAAGAAGGTCAATACAAATAGACCTATTAACGAGTCGGTAAATAATCAAACTCCAAGACCAAACAATCCAAATAGAAAGAAAAAGCATCATAGAAAGCCTCCCCCAAAAGAATAAATCGTGCTTAGAATACTCTCCTTTTTTTTATGTTTATCTCTCTTAATAGGCTGTGATACTGATGTGGTCTATGAAAAAAGCAATCCAGTAAATACCTATGGCTGGCATATGACGGATAGTCTTAGGTATATAGTAAATATTGATGATTCTATGCAGCGCTTCGATCTATCGTTGGGTGTGCGGCATAGGGATATATATGACTACACCAATCTCTATGTGAAAGTCATCACCAAACTGCCAACTGGTGAAGTGAAATCAGAGGTAATATCCCTGCCGCTTTGTGATGAATCTGGAAAATGGCTGGGAAAATGTGCGGGGGATATCTGTTTTGCGAGAATCCTCTTGCTCAAAAGAACATATTTCCCAATCAAAGGGTCTTATGCCTTCTACGTCATGCATGAGATGAGACAAGATAAATTAAAAAATATTTTAGATATAAGTTTGAGACTTGAAAAATCAGCTAAAAAAGTTTATAGCCAAGATGAAGAATAGAATTGTTTTTACGTATCTAATCATTCTCCTCGTCATGTCTTCATGTCAGAATTATGATAAACCTATCTCAATAAAAAACGAAAAATTTGAAGTCGTATTACCCGGATTTGTCCAAAAAGAAGAATTGGCAGAAGACGCCGCCTTAGAATATGCCAATAGATTCAGAAATTTCTATGTGGTAGCTTTCATTTTGAAGGATAACGTAAGCCAAGATAGCCTTTGGGCACAAACTACAACGCGCATAACCAGTGCCCTGATGAACCCAACGGTAGATTCTATACATCAACCGAATCATATTTTTACTAAGATTACAGGAAAATTCAAAGATGAAAAAGAGCCCTTGTATTATAGCCAAAAATTGATCTATCGAAAAGGGAATAGTCTATTATTAACTATATGGACAAGAGGTAAGGAGCGCGAAAAAAAGTATGAGGTAGAGGTAGAACGAATAATGAGTTCATTTAAATCAATGCCATGAAATTGGAGGATGAAAAGATAGTAGCTATGTGCAAGGACTCCGCTCAGGTGGAGATAGGCATACGACATCTTATCCATAAGTATAAGGAAAAGTTGTATTGGCAGATAAAACGCATCGTAGAGCATCACGACGATACAGAGGAAGTATTGCAGAATGTGTGGATTAAAATTTGGCAAAATATCGGTGGATTTAAAGGCGAAAGCGCTCTATCCACTTGGATTTATAGAATAACCTATAACGAATCTATCTCCTACGTACAAGGCAGAAAAAAGCAAAAATTAGCTGATTGGGAGACTTCTGAGCCCCTGATCGAAGCCCACACCGATGAAGCGCTATTCAACCATGAAATCTATGACAAAGATGAGGTAATCAAGAAGATTGAGGTGGCCATAGAAAAACTACCCCAAAAGCAAAAATTAATATTTCATTACAGATACAACGAGGAGATGCCTTATAGCCAGATAGCTGAGATTACAGGCACTTCAGAAGGAGCCTTAAAAGCTTCCTTCCACCATGCAGTCAAAAAAATTGAGGTTTTTATTAAAAAGAATTAAACCAAAGACACGAATTCTTATCTAAAAACTAAGAACGATATAGAACAAAAATGGCTATAAAAAACCATAAAGATGAACCAGGAATTAAAAAATGAATTGAGTGAATTGCAATCACCATTGGCTGAAATGGATAAACATTATTTTGCCAATCAAAGTGAAGTGCCAATGGATTACTTTTCCAGTATGGAAGATCGTTTCATTCAGTTTATAAAAGAAAACGAATCCCCTAGAGAGGCAAAACAAATCTCTATATTTGATTTCAAGCGTATAACTTATTCAGTAGCAGCTGTATCTGCCTTTGCTATTCTTGGATTGGGTATACTCATCATCCTGCGTTCTGGCAGTGACACACAACTGAGTGAAAATGAAGTAAAAACTTTTCTGGAAGAAGAAGGTGATTTTTTGGCCTTAGAAAATTCAACTCTGGTAGAACCTTATAGAAAATTGGAAAAGTTGAGTGACAATGAGATAAAAGATTATCTCTGTGAGGTTGAGGGAATGGATTGCGGTCAGATAAATTAATAACGAGTATTGAAACGTAACAAAAAACGAGTTAGATTTTAAAATCCCAATTCAAACAATTAGAAACAATTTTTAAAAATTAACTTATCTTTGATTTAACACAAAAAAAAGGAACATGAACAAAATAGTTATAATTTTTGGTTTATTATTTTGTGGTCTGAATGTAACCGCTCAGGATGACAATATTGCCGATATTCGCAAAGATTTTATCACAAAAGAACTACAGTTAACCCCGAGTGAAGCAGAAGCGTTTTTCCCTGTGTATAATGAATACATTCAAAAGAAAAAAGAACGAAGGAAATCGCTGCGTTCAGAGCTCAGAGGTTCTGAAAAATCTGTCGATAAGATTATCGATATTGAACAGGATTTAATAGACCTACAGCGAGAGTATCTGGAGAAATTTAGAAAAATATTACCTGAAAAAAAGGTAGTACAACTCCTAGAAGCTGAGAAGAAGTTCAAGACCATGATGGTGCAGCGATTGAGAGACTAAGCCTTCACAAGGGTCAGTTCCGATATCTCTGGCCGTATGCCCACTCTACCTGGATAACCAATATATCCAAATCCTCTATTGACATAAATATGCTGATTCGCTTTTGTGTAGAGTCCAGCCCATTGCTCATAAAACCATTGTACTGGTGAGAACCTGAACCACTTATTCTCTACCCCAAACTGCATCCCATGTGTATGCCCGCTGAGGGTTAATTGTATATCCACACAATGCTTCCTCACCTCAGCATCCCAATGGCTGGGGTCATGAGATAGAAGAAATTTTGTAGGAATAGATTCAATACCACTGTAAGCTTTCATTAAATCTCCTTGGCGAGTAAAATGCATTTTCGCACCCCAGTTTTCTACTCCTATGAGAGCTATTTTTTCACCATTAATTTCTATGATTCGGTTTTCATTGCACAATAAATCCCAATTGGAACTTTTATGATGGTCTTTTAAGGTTTGAAAATTTTCTTGTTTTAGCTTTGGAGTATCCCATTGAATATAATCTCCATAATCATGATTTCCTAAAATCGAAAATTGACCATATTTTGCCTTTATATGCTTGAAAACGTCTATGTAGGGTTCATATTCCGTAGCTTTATTATTTACTAAATCTCCTGTGAAGAAAAACAAATCCGGCTTGAGTGAGTTGATCAATTCTACAGCCTTTTTGAGAGGCTCCTTATCTGAAAAACTACCGGCATGTATATCTGAAATCTGAACAATTTTTAAACCGTCTAAGGCACTTGGTAAATCTTTAATTGGCACATTAATCCTCCATAACTGGTAATTATGGGCCGTTTTGAGCATACCGTGAACAAATGCGATAAATGGGAGTCCAGCCATCCCCAAGAAAACTGAATCTAGAAACTGACGGCGACTGGTATGTAACTCATTGGTAGGTTTCAGAATTAAATTGTATATATAACTGATGAATCTCGATGCGTCTTCAATCAAAAGAAACAAAACCAAAATCAATTTAGAGACAAAGATACCCATAAATATACCTGTCGTAAATCGGGTGACTGGAGTGCTATTTTCTCTGAAATTATAGATCAATCCGAGAATAAAATAAAAAACAACGAAGGCCGTCAGTCCCCAATAAATAACAAAGGCAACTACTCTGGTCTGATCAGAGTGTCCTCGAAAAGCTGATTTGACTGCGGAGAATCCATAGTAATCCATAATCAGCGTCAGCGTAAAGATTATCCATGGTATTAAACTTCTAGTCATTATTTTTGATTAATACATTTTTAAAAATTATGCATCAATTTCCGATTAGAACACTCATTCATTTGCTTTGGTTTCAAATTTTACCATTATTAGCATTCAGCCAACTCATGAAAGAAAAGAAGGACTATACGCGCTATGATAGTCTCTTGGGTACCATTACACACATGCGTGATTATGACGTGACTCATTACAAACTAAACTTGGATATCGATTTGGACAAGAAAAAAATATCAGGGACTGCACATATGGAGTTTATTTCGCAAGATAAGATGGATAGCCTTCAATTAGATCTCTTTGAAAACTATCAAATCCAGGAAATCAGTATTGGAGGATTAATTTGTAAATATCACAGAGATAAAAATCATGTATTCATATATACGAAAAATATAATAAAAGAGAGTAAAGACTATACGATAAAGGTGAAATATCAGGGTACTCCGCCAGAGGCAAAGAATGCCCCATGGGATGGCGGATTCGTATGGAAAAAAGACAGCCTGAATAGACACTGGGTCGGGGTAGCTTGCGAGGGACTTGGTGCTTCTAGCTGGTGGCCGTGCAAAGACCATTGGTCAGATGAACCTGACAGAGGAGTTGAAATTACCTTGGCTGTGCCTGAACCCTATAAGGCAGTTTCCAATGGCAAACTTATGTTTCAACAAAAGCTCCCAAATGGCAAATTAGAATGGAAATGGAAGGTAACCCAGGCCATCAATCTCTATAATGTGACACTCAATATAGCTCATTATAAAAGTATCAATCAGGTCTATAACTCTAAGGAGAATGGAAAAAATTTAAACATGGCGTTTTGGGTTTTGGATTATAACCTAGAGAAAGCTAAAAAGCATTTCCAACAAGTGATCCCAATGATGGACTGTTATGAATCCAAGCTAGGCCCTTATCCGTTCTACGAAGATGGATATCAGCTGGTCGAAACGCCTTACCTCGGTATGGAACATCAAAGCTGCGTAGCCTATGGGAATAAGTACTTTGGCGGTTATCTGGGCAACAAAAATTATACAGGAGGTCACGATTTCGATTATATCATCATACACGAAACTGGGCACGAATGGTTTGGCAATAATATAACAGCCGCAGATAATGCTGATATGTGGATACACGAGGCTTTAACAACTTATTCAGAGAGTATCTATGCGGAGTGTGTTTATGGCAAAGGCTCTGGAGATGTTTATATGAATAATATGAAACGCAGAGTTAAAAATAAAAAACCTATCCAAGGAGACTATGGTGTAGCCAAAGAAGGCGATGGTGATATGTATGCCAAGGGAGCCTTATTCTTTCATACGTTAAAATACCAAATCAATAATGATAAATTGTGGGATTTTATTTTGAAAGATATTGGTAAGACCTTTGGTAAAGGAACAACGAGTTATCGAGATATAGTCAACTATTTCAATAAAACGACCAATCGTAAATTAGATAAGCTTTTCAGTGCCTATCTGCAATGCGCAGAAATACCGATTGTTCTTCAAAGCCAAAGTATAGAAAGCGGCATCAAAACGGTAAAACTGAATTTAAATCACCCACTGAGTGAACTCAGCATGCGAGTCTATTATATCGTCGATGGCAAGGAGAGTCAAGTCTTATTGGAAAACTCTAAGCCCTTTATCCTAAAAATGCCTGCTAACTCCCAGTTTGAGGTGAATAAAGATAAAGGATATTTTGAGGTCAAAGAATAAGAATAAAATTATGCCCTAACATATTGTCTTACTTAACTTTAGATAGCTTTTTCTTAAATAAAAATTTTCACGTACATTTGCACTATTAAAACGTGAGATATGGAATTTGAATTTCAAGAAGATGGTGGTAAAGCCAAATGGTGGCAGCGCCTCAAAAAAAATATAAATACAGAAACCAATGAAAAACTAGAAACCCCCGATGGTGTCTGGTATAGCTGTAAGAAATGTCGCGCGACTATTCCTTTTAAAGAATATGAAAACAATCTATGGTGCTGCTCTAAATGCCATGCCTCAGGTAGAATAGGCTCCGATCAGTATTTCTCCATTTTTTTTGATGATAATCAGGTCGAAGTGCTTTTTGAAAATATTATGGCATCCGATCGACTGGAATTTGTAGATGAAAAACCATATCCAGATAGGTTAAAATCAGCTATCAAAAATACTGGATTGACCGAAGCTATCCGCGTAGGTATTGGGAAAATAGATGGTATCAGCACGGTAATCGCTTGTATGGATTTTGCTTTTATAGGCGGCTCTATGGGCTCGGTAGTAGGTGAGCGAATTGCGAAGGGCATAGACAAAGCGATAGAGACTAAGTCTGCTTTTATGATCATAGCCAAGTCGGGCGGTGCGAGAATGATGGAGAGTGCATTTTCCCTTATGCAGATGGCGAAAACTTCAGCGAAGTTGACTCAATTAGCAGCGGCAAAACTACCTTATATTTCATTTATGACCGACCCAACCACGGGTGGTGTCTCCGCTAGTTATGCTATGCTCGGTGATATCAATATAGCGGAGCCTGGCGCTCTGATAGGATTTGCTGGACCTAGAGTAGTAAAAGAAACAATAAAGAAAGAGCTACCTAAAGGCTTTCAAATGTCAGAATCACTTTTAGAAAATGGGTTTCTGGACTTTATTACTGAGCGCAAGAACTTGAAAGAAAAAGTAGCTAAATCGCTCAAATTTTTCATGCATAAATAAACGGTTTTGAAAAAATTGCTTTTCATAATTCCCCTGCTCGTTGGTTTGGGGTATTTAGGTTATTATTATTACTATATCCCATATTTTGACAACAATAAAATGGGGATTATGGATATCAAGGGTCAGCGAATCAAATTCCCAAACGACAAGCCGTACATCCTTTGTTATATTCAAACCTGGTGTAAGGATTGTATCTCGGAAACTCCTTGCCTCATGGATTTCAGCAAGAAAAATGAAATACCAATTTATTTCGTGACGGATGAAGATACCATTCTTCTCAAAAAATACAGGGCTCGCTTTGATTATGAATTACCGATATATTTGACGAAAACAAGACTCAAAGAAAAAGGTATTCTCCTCTTCCCTACTGCTTTTTTCTACGGAAAAAAAAATGAACTTCTCTATAACAAAATGGAAAGAATTGATAGTATAGAGTTAGCCAATTACCTCCGTAAATTAGAAATTAATAAATCTCAGTGAATCTCTAAAAACGCTGAGTACCTCTGTGTACAACTTTAAAACCAATGTCAAAAAAAAATATACGAACCTTAGATAAACTAGAACTGACTCAAGGGCTAGAAGCATTGGGGGAAAAGGGATTTAGAGCAAAGCAAGTCTATCAATGGCTTTGGAAATCTCGTGTCCTGGACTTTTCTCAAATGAAAAATATAGGCAAGGCTTTACAAAGCAAATTGGACGAAAATTTTGAATCTCCTAATACGAGCATTAGCCATTTTCAACAAAGTCAAGATGGAACGATTAAAGTAGGATTTGAAACCTACGATAAAGAAACGATTGAAGGGGTTATCATACCATCCGAAGATAGAATTACGGCTTGTATATCCTCCCAAGTGGGTTGTAGTTTGAGTTGTACGTTCTGCGCGACAGGCTTCTTACCTCGTAAACGGAATTTATTTGCCTTTGAAATCTATGACCAAGTATATCTGCTGAATGAACTAGCTCTTAAGCACTATGAAAAACCTCTAACGAATATTGTCTATATGGGTATGGGGGAGCCTTTGCTGAATTATGATGAAGTGGTGAAAAGTTTGCATCTGCTCCATAGTGAAGAAGAAGGGCTGGGCATAGGCGCTAAGCGTATCACTATTTCTACTTCGGGTATCGTTCGCAATATCAAAAAACTGGCCGATGAAGGTTTGAAAATAAATCTAGCGCTTTCTCTTCATGCTGCCACCAATGAAAAGCGCACCGTTATCATGGATATCAATAAAAGTAATCCTATCGAAGAATTGATGAAAATATTGGCTTATTTCTATGAGAAAACGAATAACAAAATTACCTATGAGTATATTCTCCTAAATCATACGAATGACAGCGTAGAAGATGCGCTAGACCTAGCCAAACTCTGTCAAGACTTTCCTGTCTATGTCAATCTCATAGAATACAATACTGTAGAAGGCACTCCCTATTCAAAATCTAAGAAAGAAAGGCGTGACGCTTTTCTACAAACACTCCGCGATAAAGGAGTTTCTTCCAAAGTCAGAAGGAGCCGTGGCAAGGATATCGATGCGGCTTGTGGTCAATTGGCGAATAAGATAGTGAAGATGCGGCTGGATAGTTAGGGCTTTTTGCTTATCCAATATAACTTATAGTGGAGTTACTCGAAGAGAAATAAAACATTATGATTTTCTTTATCCCTTGCAGAAGAATCAAAGTGGAGAAAATTCTTCCAACAATTATAGCGGTAATACCTTGATTGACGAGTAACTTTTAGTATTGAATAAGGATTTCATTGATTTCACTCATACATGTATCGTAACAACTTTTATTGATAATCAAATTGTATTTTCGAACATTCAAAATATAATGGCTCTTCAATATCGAATAATTTAGATCGCCTTCAAATAGATATTTAGTACAAAACTGACATTTTCTTGAGCTACTTTCAAAACTATCTTGGATTTTTACATCTTCAAATTCTATACCAAAATCTTGACCAATAATTTTAGATAATTGGATTTTAGAATTAACTACTTCCTCAATATTATATTGTGGATGACAATCACCACAAGCATAAAACATATATCTACTCTTAACGACAATATCTTTAACACTATATGAATTTTCAATCAAGAAATATATCAAACCAACAATAAAGATAGCAAATAGTAAGAATAATTTTTTCATATCTATAAATTTGAAACTACTTCTTTTCTAAAAAATATAGACTAAAACTGTTGATTCTTTTTTTTCGCCATTCTAAGTCTTACGTGCTTAAATTTTATATCTTCATTACTTTAAGTTTTATCAATACTTAGTCTAAAGCTGCTCTATTATATTTATAACTAGTTTAAACCTGAGGTTTGAACCTACTTTCTACTCCCCTTACAAGCCTTATCCTGACAGCTTCCGTAGAGATAGAGCTGATGAGAGTTAATCTCCACTTTTAGCACCTCTTCGAGCGATTTCTTGATTTGATAGAGTCGAGGGTCGCAGAATTCTATGATTTTTTTGCATTCCTGGCAGATGAAATGATCGTGCTGCTTGAAGCCATAGGCCTTTTCGTAGATAGATGTGTTATTATTCAAATAGTGTTTAGTTATAATACCACACTCTAAGAATAAGTCAAGCGAATTATATACTGTCGCTTTACTAACATTGAATTGATTTTTATCAATGGCGTGAAATAAATCTTCTGCACCAAAGTGGTCATTGCGCTCATAAATGAGCTTTAATAGGTAATTGCGCTCAGGAGTGCGACGAAGTTTTTTTAGTACAATATAATCTTCCAAAATTTTAGAAGCTTTATCATATAATTCAAGAATATTTTTACTGGAAGACACTTATTCTATGGCGATTTTCTTTGTTAAGACACCTGATTCACTGGTCAAATGAATGATTCGAACCCCGGTATATTTATCTAACAACAAGCTTGAATCCTTATGGGATACATATTTTTCTTGAAGTTTTCTTCCATCCAATGCATAAACTGCAAGCTGAGCTGATTGTTGAAATGCCAAATTTTTGATTACTATACTTCCATCTGCTACATCCATTTCTAACTTATCTTTATTTTCGGTCTGAATCTGATTGGTAATGACCCCATTTTTTGTTCTATATCTATAATTGACTGTCTGGTATTTCCCATTGGAATCTGCAGTAGCTGTAATAATTTCTTGTCTAAAACTAGGAGAATAATAGGTATGCGTCGTGATATTTAAATTCCCTATTGGAAGCTGACCTAATAGCAATGCAGTTATATCTATATTATTCAGAGGAAATCCAAAGGCTTTGCCATGTAATCCTAACTTCGGGTCAATAGAAATTTTTCTTATAACTTTGATAACATCTAAATTATTATCTACGGGGGTTTTTATTTTTCCACTGCCTTCGGCAAATAAGTTCAGGGAAAATTTAATTGTAATTTTCAATGAATCAACTGTTGCGCCTGGTATTAAAGATGAGGCTAAAGAATCTATATTAAACCCTTGCAGTAAGGATTTCGGGATGATAGTAGAAATCTCATCAGAAGAGGTGATATTGGTTGCAGTCGAAATAGGTAAGGTGAGATACTTCATCGTGCCTTTCAATCCCCCAATGCCTGGGATTGGCAATTGCTGTTGTATCTGGGATAATGAAATTAAAAATAAATCATTTCCACTTTTTTTAAAAAAGACCGTGGCTTGATCATTGTCATCTTCTGTAAATTTCAGATTTGAATTCGGAAACTCCACCGTTTTATCATTGGCTACATAACGAAATACGGCTGTGTCATCCTGTGTCAAGTCAGAAAAATCATAGACGCCCGCAGTGAGTGGTTTCGGAGTATAAACTTGCGTGTCTCTAGCATAGGTAAATACATCGCCAATGGTAGGCATATGAGTGACTGGTATAGATATCTGTCCAAGTAAATTTAGGCATACTGTGAAGGAGATAAATAAGCAAACTGTCTTAAGCATAATACAATCGAATTACCTACAAATATACAACTTAACAAACCAAAAGTTTTGTCAAAAAGGTATAAAATGAACTTAATATTAAATTTGAATCAACTGCTTCTTGATTTTCTCTCTAAGAGATTCTGAAGCATTCACCAAAGGCAGTCTTACCGTGTCTGTAGCGATATTTTGAAGACTCAGTGCAGATTTTATTCCTACCGGATTGCCCTCTTCAAAAATAGATTCAATGATATCAGACAATCTGAATTGAATGGCCGTAGCTTCTTTAAATTCACCTTGCAAGCTATGATTAATCATAGTAGAAAACTCTTTTGGAAGTAGGTTGGCAATTACAGAAATGCATCCATCCATACCAAAAGAAAGTTGGGGAACGACTAAATTATCATCACCACTTAATACAATAAAATCTTTTGGTTTATTCTTGACCAACTTCATACATTGGTCAATATTGCCGCTTGCTTCTTTTATACCTACGATTTTATCTACTTCTCTCGCCAGCTTCAAAGTTGTTTCCGGCAATACATTAGAAGATGTTCTCCCTGGTACATTATAAAGAATGATTGGAAGAGGCGAAGCCTTAGCAATTGCCTTATAGTGTTGATAAATTCCTTCTTGTGTAGGCTTATTGTAATAAGGACTAGCACTTAAAATATAGCTGTAGCCAGTTAAATCTGCTTCATTGATTTCATCCATTACTTGTTGGGTATTATTACCCCCAAAACCTGCGATGAGGGTTACCTTATCTTCTGCAGTATTGGCGACAAAGCTAAGTATTTCCGCTTTTTCCTCTTTTGTCAGTGTCGGTGTTTCACCAGTAGTACCTAAAACAATTAGAGAATTCACGCCTCCCTTTATACAATGATTTACGAGCTTTTTTAAAGCTATGTAATCTACTGCATTTTCCTTATCAAATGGTGTAACTAAGGCCACCCCTGTACCTCTTAATTGGCTGCTCATTGTGTTTTAATTGATGTGATGAAATTCATTAATAGGCTCACTATATCTTTTTTCTTCTGAATCTTGGTAGTTCCTATTAGGATATCAAATAGTTCAGGATCTTGATTGTAGTTGACCCCAAGTCTCAGTTTTGATTTTGAGTTTGCAAATATAACGTTAAGGGGTGAGTTCAGGTCATTAAAAAAACCCAAAACTAAATCGTATTCATGCCCAGCGAAGTCAAACAACTGGGGTTTTGTAGGATATCCGAACCAATTTAAATCTTTTTTGGTAAACAAAAAGGGTTCTAATTTTTTTTCATCCGAATTAATAAATCCAAAAACAAAAACATTCTTTCCTTGATCTTTTAGTCTCATCTCTAAATCACGAACGGTTGTGATCATTTCATAGTCCGAGGCATCATAAGCTATCCCAACGGATGATACTTTGGAAAAATCCTGAAGTAATACGTTTTTTCTATTTTTAGCAGATTCTTCTTTCAGTTGTTTGAAAAAAAAATAATTTTTAATTTCTTGTATCATTGTGGAATAACTACCTAACCTACTTCAACAGCGCTACTCATAGCACTATACTTATCTATTCTTGCGCTAATCCTTTGGTCAGGAGTTTGCTTTTCTAATTCATTTAAATTTTCCAATATGTGATTCCTCAATCTTGAGGCCATTTCACAAGGGTTGTAATGTGCTCCACCTGCTGGTTCTGCGACTATACCATCAATCAATTTATTTTTAAGATTATCTGCCGGGGTGAGTTTCAAGGCCTCAGCGGCTCTTTCTTTGTGCTCCCAACTTCGCCACAATATGCTGGAACAAGACTCAGGAGAAATCACGGTAAACCATGTATTCTCCAACATAAATACTCTATCTCCTACACCAATACCTAAGGCTCCACCAGAGGCTCCTTCACCTATGATATAACATAAAATCGGAACTTTCAGTTGTGCCATTTCAAAAAGATTTCTTGCGATGGCCTCCGCTTGTCCTCTATCCTCAGCTTCAATACCTGGGAAAGCACCTGGTGTATCGATTAAGGTAACTACTGGAATATTAAACTTCTCAGCCATCTTCATGGCCCGCAATGCTTTTCTATATCCCTCTGGATAAGGCATACCAAAATTGCGATATTGTCTCATTTTGGTATTGACCCCTTTTTGGTGCCCAATAAGCATAACAGATTTACCATCTATTTGAGCCATCTTACATATAATAGCCTTATCATCTTTTACATTTCTATCCCCATGAATTTCTATATTGAAATCAGTAATATTATCCATATAAAACAAGGCATAGGGACGATTGGGATGTCTTGACAACTGTACCTTTTGCCATGTCGTCAATCCTTGAGTCACATTAAGTTTCTCCGCTTCCAAATTTTCTTTAAGTATATTTATTTTATCGCTCAAGTCTATGTTGGATTTTTTCTCCATAGCCTGCATCTCTTCTATTTGATCTTGAATCTTCTTTATAGGTTCTTCGAAATCTAAATACTGAATGGGTGAATTTTCATTACTAATCATAATTCTTAATAATTTATTAATGGCAAATGTAATTTAAAATATTTATATGACTAATAACGCAATCCTTAATGAAATAAAAACAGCATTAAAAAATTAATTGTCAATTCATTAACTAAACAATCTTCTATTCATTGTCTACAAAAAAAACCAAAAAAACGAGCAAGACGCCTAGAACTTCAACTTACGCAATGCCTCGTTAAATTTAGGCATTACTTCAAATGCATCTCCTACTATACCATAGTCCGCTGCTTTAAAGAAAGGGGCCTCAGGGTCGGTATTGATGACTACAATCGTTTTAGAACTTGATACACCAGCTAGATGCTGAATAGCGCCAGAAATACCCACAGCTATATATAAATTGGGTGAAATAGCTAAACCTGTCTGACCTACATGCTCATGGTGAGGGCGCCAGTGCACGTCTGCCACCGCACGACTGCACGCCGTAGCCGCTCCCAATATTTTTGCACATTCTTCGATCATACCCCAGTTTTCAGGACCTTTTAATCCTCTACCTGCAGATACCACGAGGTCAGCCTCGCTTAATGGAATATCACCTGATACTAATTCACTCTTGATATATTTGGTTGAAAAATCTGCCGCTGTAATAGAGGTAGCAGCAGTGACCACTTCACAGCTTGTTGGATTTTTCACCGCTGGAATTGAATTCGAGGCAAGAGAAATAATTTTTTTCTCCGTATGTATTTTATAATTGGCAACTGCCTTTCCAGAAAACACATTTTTACTAATGACAAAACCATCCGAAGTTTCTGCCAAAGCATTCGCACCATTGACTAAGCCTGCTTGCAATCGCACGGATAAACGAGGTGCCAAGGCTTTTCCATTTTGATTAAATGGTAAAACGAGAATTTGTCCTCCATTCGCATTAAATATTTCACCAATAGCTTTAGCAAAGGCCTTGCTATCAAAATGATTGAATTTATCATCATTGACTTGAAACAATTTTCCTACTCCATATTCACCCACTGCATTAGCATCGCAGCTAGTCAAACAAATAGCGGCCACTGAGCTACTCATTTTGTCAGCCATTTTTTTACCATAAGTCAAAACCTCTAAAGAGGATTTTTTCAATTGACCATTTACTGCTTCTATATATACTATAATCATAATCTAATTTTGAATTGTTAATTCTTAATTTTTAATACCTATCTAAATTCACACTATATTACTTTGGCTTCATCATGCAAGGCCTTAACTAATGCTTCCACCTCATCCACTGAGAATAATTTCACTGCAGATTTTGGTTTAGGTTCGTCAAATTTATTAATGGAGACGAATGTATCTCCACCAACAGCCGCCAACTTAGTTAGCGGTTTAGATTTAGCCATCATGATTCCTTTCATATTTGGCAAGCGCTGCTCTGCCATCCCTTTCTGAGCAGAAATCACAAATGGTACATTCACCTCGATAACTTCTTCACCACCTTCTATTTCTCGATTTAGTGTAGCTGTAGTTCCATTCATATCCCATTTAGACACCTGAGATACAAAGGCTGCATCCATAAATTCAGCAATCATACCACCAACAGAAAAACTGTTATAATCAATGGTTTCTTTTCCTGTTATCACTATATCATAGCCGTTAGCTTTGGCATAGTTGGCAATTTCTTTAGCAACATAAAATGGCTCTAAGTCATCAGCCGACTCAATCAATACCGCATCATCTGCCCCGATAGCCAGCGCTTTTCTTAAATATTGATCATTTTCAGAACTTCCTACATTAATCACTGTTACTTTTCCTGCTCCCGCTGCTTCCTTTAATTCTAAGGCGCGAACCAAGGCATACCACTCATCCGTTGGATTAAGAATATACGTTACCCCATCACTGGAGAATTTGGTATTGTTATCTTTGAAAGCTATCTTAGCCGTGGTATCCGGCACTTTGCTTACGCATACTAAAAAGTTCATATTTCAATTATTAATTTTGAATTTTAAATTTTGAATAGTTTTAAAATATTCAACTATCTGACCAAATATTTAGAATTAAGAATTTAAAATTAAGAATTCCTAACCCATATTATGAAAAACAGCTTGCACATCTTCATCTTCTTCCAGTCTATCGATTAATTTTTCTACCTCGGCTTTTTGTTCCTCGGTTAAATCCTCTTTATAATTCATCGGAATGCGTTCTTTTTCAGCCGATACAATATTTATACCCATTTTATCTAAGGCTTGTTGCATTTTTCCAAAATCAGTAAAGCCAACTTGAATAAATGTCTCACCCTCTTCCGTTCCTATTTCTTCTAAACCAAAATCGATTAACTCTAGCTCTAACTCCTCTAAATCTTTCCCAGCCAAATCCACGGTGAAAAATGCTTTGTGTTCAAACATAAATTCGACAGAGCCACTATTCCCAAGCGCTCCACCACATTTGTTGAAATGTGAACGCACATTGGCTACTGTTCTATTGGTATTATCCGTGGCTGTTTCTATTAGAAATGCTACACCATGAGGACCAAACCCTTCGTATAGTAGCTCGGCAAAATCCTTTTCATCTTTTCCTAAGGCTTTTTTTATTGCTCTCTCTACATTATCTTTCGGCATATTGGCTGCCTTGGAGTTTTGGATAGCTATTCGCAGACGGGTATTGGTTGTAGGATCTCCACCACCACTTTTTACTGCCATCACTATCTCCTTACCTATTCGGGTAAATGCCACAGCCATCTTGCTCCATCGAGCCATTTTGGCTGCCTTTCTATATTCAAACGCGCGTCCCATTTTGTTCTTTTACTCTAAACTTTTAGCAATATCAACAATATGGACAAATTTATGAATAAAAAATTATTCTGAACTTCTTTATAGGTTTAGAAAGAATTAAAAAAATGAAAATTAAATTCTGCTAATGCGCATATTTACCACTAATAAAATAGATTCCTGAATTCCCCTGCCTAGTCGGCAGACAGGCTTGTCTGTTGACAAACAGGGCTGCGCTTCATCCGCCAGAGGCGGACGCTAATGGCCTGAGACCTCGTCATTCCTACGAACCTGTGCTGACCTAAGCGTCAGAATGCAGGAATCTGCACATAGTTTTGTGGTAAGGAAGCGTACTAGCATAAATAAAACTGAAAGATATCGCACTATCGTTTCCAATCTATAACTTTTACCACAACGGTATAGCCATTCTCTGGTTTATCCCAACCGTTATTTGCATTTTGCTTTTCCAGCTTATTATATTCTGCATAAACTAAACCTATATTTTTGGTATAAACTTCATAAAAATGAGTCTTTTCGATAGCATTAACGTCTAGATGCTGCAGCACTGTCACGGTTGAATCAAACTTAATACTCGATATAGTCTTGGTCTGAAATAAATCTATATATTTATAATCCCAGTCTCCATACAATTTATTCAAGGTTGTATCAATATGTTTATTTCCTTTCCATAGCAAAGCGGCATTGATAGGAGAATGAAGTTTAACAAGTCGAATATTATCCACATTTTTCGTAATCCTATCCGATAAAGGCTGAATTGAGATATTTTTCGAGAAGACCCAAGGTTCTGTTAGGGTTTTTCTTGTAAAAACTTTAACTTTAAACTGATAAGGAGTATCAAAACCAATTAAGGTATCCTCTATGAGCTCACGGATATAAATCGTTGTCCCGGTAATGATAGGTTGGGGGTCTAGTGAACTTTTAATATATCGAGTAGAATCTACCTGATAATCCACCCAAAAACCTAATTTGCTTGGATAGTAGTCATTATAAGAAATCTGAGAATCTGGAGTGGCTGTTTCCAGCACCTTTTGGCATGAAGTCACCAATGGAATCAAGAGAACAAAAAGGACTCTTGTGTAAACGCACATATATCGACAAGAAATATTAAGCGTTCAGTGAGCTAGTCGCAGCCTCCGCCTGAGAATACGCAGGACACGTCTTACTTCTACAAGCACATGCAGACAATAAAACTACGATAGCAAATAAAAACAATACCTTCTTCATCTGTTTTTTTTTATATTACCTAATGATTATTAAAATATAACCTTCGTTCAATTTGAAGAACGAAAATAAGGCATTTTTAGTATTTGAAATAAATATTTATTCAAAACGACAAAATTTAGCGCAAACATTCACTATATTTATCCACAAATTAAACTAAAACTGTATTCAATTGGCAAAAATCAAAAAAGCATTTTTCTGCACAAATTGTGGCAATGAATCCTCCAAATGGATAGGACGCTGCCCTGGATGCAACGAATGGAATACGTATGTAGAAGAAATTATTTCCAAGGAAAACTCGAATCCGAACCAATCCGCATTTAAGGATTTTTCTGTTAAAACAAAGCCAGTAAAACTCACAGAGGTAAAACAAAATGATATTTCTCGCTTCTATTCGGATGATCCAGAGTTTAATCGTGTGCTAGGTGGTGGAATCGTTCCAGGATCCATAGTCCTCATAGGAGGTGAGCCAGGAATAGGCAAATCCACTTTATTGTTGCAAATCGCGCTTTCGCTAAAGGATTTAAAAATACTCTATGTATCTGGTGAGGAAAGTGTAGAACAAATTAAAATGCGAGCCGATAGAATTCAAGTCCAAAATGAAAATTTATTTCTCTATTCAGAAACCTGCACACAGACCATTTTTGAACAAGTCAAGTCTTTAGAACCCAATTTAATTATAATAGACTCTATACAAACAGTCTATTCGCAGCATATTTTATCTGCCTCGGGCAGTATATCGCAGGTTCGAGAATGCGCTGGTGAATTTCAACGACTCGCTAAGGAAACCAATATTCCTGTCATTCTCATAGGTCATATCAATAAAGAAGGAGAAATAGCTGGTCCTAAGCTTCTAGAGCACATTGTAGATACCGTTTTACAATTCGAAGGAGATAGAAATTATACACACAGATTGCTTCGCACGATAAAAAATAGATTTGGTTCTGCCTTAGAACTAGGAGTTTATGAAATGAAGTCCCAAGGCTTACAACCTGTCATCAATCCTTCTGATATCCTACTTGGAAATAGAGATGAAGCCCTCAGTGGGGTGGCCATAGCATCGACTATGGAGGGAATGCGCCCATTGATGATCGAGGTGCAGGCTTTGGTAGCCAATGCTGTTTATGGGAATCCTCAACGAAGCTCCATTGGTTTCGACACACGCCGACTCAATATGCTTCTAGCTATTCTAGAAAAACGCGGAGGTTTTCAATTGTCCAATAAAGATGTTTTTCTCAATCTAGCAGGAGGTATCAAAGTGAGCGATCCTGCCCTGGATTTAGCCGTTCTGGCTGCTATCATTTCCTCATACAAAGATGAAGAAATATCCAGCAATACCGCTTTTTGTGCTGAAGTAGGACTCAGTGGAGAAATACGAGCTGTTTCTCGTATAGAGCAGCGCATAGCCGAAGCAGAAAAACTAGGTTTTGAAAAAATCTATATCTCTAAATACAATGCCAAACTACCGAAAGATAAATTCACTATCAAAATCGTTCAAGTAGGCAAGATTAGTGAGGTTTATGGGGTGTTATTTTAGGGTTTTCTTATAAAAATAACTCTAAAACTTTCCAAACATCTCCTTGACATATTTCATCGGCGGTGCGCCAAAGCTTAGAAGTTTATCATTAAACGCTTTGAGGTTGAATTTGTCGCCCATTTGTTTTTTCACTTCTTCACGGAAGGTATAGATTTCATTGAATCCTGTAAAGTAAGAACACAACTGCACTTGCGTCAGCTTTGCTCTGCGCCATTTGCCTTCTGCCTCAGACTTTTCCTGAAAAGCCTCCACTTGCATGAGATGCATAGCTTGCTCTTCACTCATATTTTGACAATGAATACTATAGTCCAGAATGGTATTGCACACTCCTCGCAAGTGAAATTTATAATACATCAACCACATTTCATCGGACATTTCAGTTTTATTGATAGTGGTATTCTTATCCCAACCTTCTTCCATCATCATTCGCTCAGCATAAAGTGCCCAGCCTTCGACAAATGATCCATTTTGCAATAGATTTTGAATAATCGATGGCGACTTATTCGCATGAATCAATTGCACATAATGACCAGGAATTGCTTCATGAATATTCAATATTTGCAATGTAAACTGATTGTATTCACGAAGAAAACTTTCAGCTGCTTCTGGTGCATAAAATGCTAAGCTGCCTACATTGTAATAGGTATTGGCATTTTTTGCATAAGGTCCAGGGCTCGATATACTGGCGCCTGCTACACCTGCCATCCAAGCAGGTTCCTTCCGCACGACCAATGGTTTAGAAGCATCCATTGTCACTAAATCTTTTTCTAGTATAAATTGATTTAACATAGGAATTTGTCTTTCGATTTCCTTTTGAAAATCTTCGCGCTTCACATGCTGGAGTGCGACCTTGTCGATTACCATTTTGATTCGCTTTAAAGAATCTGCTTCCATAGGTGTATTGGGCAAATACTTATCCCATAAACGTGTGGCGATAGCAAACATGTCTGTCTGCAAGGATTCTTTTCGCTGACTGGCTATTTGATACATTTCATCGGCAGAAAAGGAAGATGTGATATCGATGTTAAATTTCTTCTCATACAATTTTTTACCCAACCGAAAACTCTTAGGCTTGCGTTTACCAGATTCCATTTCTGATTTTAAATTTTCTAAATGAGCGACAAAACCTTGTATGGCTTTGGTTGCCACACCTAGGGAAGCAGTATCTGCATTTTTCTTAGTATAAAATTCTCGAATCTCTCCGTATTGGAGCATTTCAGAAGTACCTGTCAACTGCTGAATAGCCAACGTGGTGTGTTCTAATGTAGGCTCTGTCAAATTCTTTTTTGCAGCTTCAAAATACGCTGGTGTCTTCGCTAAAAATTTATCTAGATTTCCGATTATGGCATTGCTATCGTCTTTGTTTTGCGTAATTTCAAAAAGCGTTCCACCAAAGTTGTATTGAGACGCATCCCAAGTATAGGATTTATATTCATTGATACTATAATCGGTTCCCTCCAACATATTTTTTATCAATAAATAATCTGTTTTATTCATAGGGGATAAGGAATCGTAGATAAACTCATTTAATGAATCCAAATATCGTTTCGAAAATGCTAAGTCCGATTTTCTCCCTGCCTCATCAGGGATAGGTAAAATACTATCGTACTTATGATAACCTACACCAGTTGCCCAGTTGGGATATTGCTTCCACATATCATCGACCATGCGCAGTTTGAAGGATTCGAATTCTGAATCTCCTTTTTTAGCTTGATGACAAGAGGACAGTGAAACAAGTAATATAAGAATGAGGGCTGAATAAAATGATTTTATCATAAGAATAAATTAGAAAGTAAAAATAAGTCATACTTGAAATAAAGTAACAAATATGTTTCATATAGCCACGAAGACACTAAGCCTTTAAAAGTAATTAGTTTCAATCTTTGCGTCTTTATTCATAGACAATAGATTCTTTGGAATTCATATTTGCTTCGCAGGAGTGGCAAAAAAAGAACAACTTCAAACTAATTACTTTAAATTTGAATAAGAAACTTTCTTTATGAATCGACGTCAATTAGTCAAAACGTTATCTTTATCAGGTATGACATTTTCATTTTTTAAAACGGGCTGGGCTAGTAATTTAAAATCGACTTCTAAGCCTATCGTATTGAGCACATGGTACAATCAGCGAGAAGCCAATATCGATGCTTGGTCTATCCTTTCAAAAAATGGAAAGGCACTCGATGCTGTAGAAAAAGGTGTGATGAATGCGGAAAATGATATCACTAACTGTTGCGTGGGTCTCGGTGGAAATCCTGATAGAACAGGTATCGTGACCTTAGATGCCTGTATCATGAATGAGAAATTTGAAATAGGTGCTGTAGGTGCTTTAGAGAGAATCAAACATCCTATTTCTGTGGCGCGCGCCGTTATGGAAAAATCTCCTCACGTAATGCTCGTAGGAGCAGGTGCACAAGAATTTGCCTTGGCACAAGGTTTTACTCTTGAAGATGGCAAACTGAGCGACCATGCTACCAAGGCTTTTGAAGAATGGAAAAAACGAAATGAGTTTGACCATAAGAATGTAGAAAAGAAGAAAGTGGAATTTATCACCAAGCCGGATAGAGAACAAGAGAAAAGCAAATCGATGAAAGTCGATGAGTTCAATCACGACACGATAGGAATGCTAGCTTTGGACAGTTTTGGAAACTTAAGCGGTGCTTGCACCACCAGTGGCATGGGATTCAAAATGCGCGGACGATTGGGAGATTCTCCTATTATTGGAGCTGGACTCTATGTAGATAATGAAGTAGGAGCTGCTACTGCCACAGGACATGGAGAAGAAGTGATACGTATATGCGGAAGTCATTTAGTGGTAGAATTTATGCGCCAAGGTCTAAGTCCAGAACTCGCCTGTAAAAAAGCGGTAGAACGCATTCTCAAAAGCACCCCACGCAAATTGGAAGATTTACAAATAGGATTCATCGCGCTCAATAAACACGGAGAGTTTGGTTCCTATGCCTTACAGAAAGGATTTGACTTTGCAGTGAAGTCGGAGGAATTAGATAATAAGAAGTTTGATAGTAAGTTTTTGATGTAAATGTAAGAATGTTATTGAATACTGGTGAGGCGTAAGATAGGTATAAAGATTGGTTGGTGAAGACACTAACCTAGGGAAAAGAAAGTATGAGAGTAAAAAATTATTTGAGTTAATTTTGAAATTGAAAAACTAAGGTTCGTGAAGACACGAACCCAGGCTGCAAAAATTAGAACATGAAAAAGTTGCGAAACATAAGTCCAGGCGAGATATTATTAGAAGAATTTTTAATTCCTATGGAAATTTCGCAGTATAGATTATCTAAAGATTTATCTATTCCACAAACTAGAGTCTCTGAAATTGTCAAAGGGAACAGACGCATTACAGCGGATACCGCACTTCGATTGAGTGCATACTTTGGAAACTCGGCAAAATTTTGGTTAGGCATTCAAGACGACTATGATATAGAGAATGAGCTTATCGAGAAATCAGTTGAGTTGAGAAAAATACAACAAATTAGTAAAGAAAAAGATGTAGCATAGTTTTACTAATTTCATAAGGACACGAACCCTAGCGACAAGGTAACATCTAACTTTCAACTTTTCACTTTAAACTTTTAACTCCCTAAAAAATCGCCCTGGCTTCCACATTCCCACTGTGAATAAGCTGCGGTGAATTTTCATTTTTACGTCCATTGTAAATAAGATTGAGTTGTAGAAATTTGGTTAGCTTTTGTCCTATAGTTAAGTTCCATATATAATTTAATCCTCGAGGTATACCATTGAGCATAGCGAGTTCTATCTGAGGGTTTAATGTTTGAGCCTCATAACTTTGATTGAGCAAAGTAAATCTGGTCTCTACAATTCCATCATTTTTTCTAGATAGTTTAAATTCAACATCTCCTTGCTGAGTCACGCTAAATTGGTCGCCAGTGCTTTTGAATCCATAGTTAGCATTTAGATTTAGTTTAGCGTTTTTGTGTAGATAAAATGAAAGCGTATTCTCTATTCCGTTTTCTACTATTTTAAAATTTCGCTCTTGAAAAAACTCTGAGCTATTGCTTCGAATACCGTTAGATAATTTGCCAAAAAAAGTCAGGAAGTAGAGTAATTCGACACGACACTTGAATGCATAGTTTTGCTGCGAGAAAGCTTCTATACCGTTACTTAACAAATTGCTACTATTATTATACAACCACTCGATATCCAATCCTATTTTTCCCTCATTTTTCTGAAAGGAAATTTGCTGAAACATATGACTTCGCGAAAAGATCAAAAAACTATCATTGAATCCTGCCATAGGATTGGCATAATCCAGAAAACTAGATTCTTCAGAGGTTCTTACCTTCTTATTCACATCTAGTCTGAGATGATAAGAAAACTTGGCTGCCCATTTTCTCCAGTCATTCTTACTGTGCCACTTAGCCTTTGGAGTTATAGTAAATTGTTGTGAATAGTTCACTTCATTAGCAGGGATAAAATCCGGGAGAGCGACAAAGAATCTCATATAATTATTTTCGGTAATGATAGGAGATACATAAGCTTCATTGAGTTCAAAAACCCCATTATTATTTAAATCGCGCCAGGCATAGTTTCCAAAACCATTGGGGGCTTTTACATAGGTCAATTGTATGCGCTGCTCTCTACCTGCTTTGACTTCATAGGTAGTATTCAAGCGCACAAAGCCATTGGCATAATGACTATTATAATCAATTCGTCCTAGATAATTGTGCTGTATTTCCTGGGTTTGATTGATACTAGAAAAATTTCTATACTTCAAAACATACTTTAAGGCCTGCGAGGGAGAAAACTCATGCTGACCATCCAAAGAGAATGTGTGGGCGCGAATATTGGGTGGCAGAAAATTCTGACTATCATTGATCTGCTCTGTGCGATAGATGTAGCCAAAATTTAAAACATGCATCTTGCCAAATGTATTATTCCAATTTAAAAAATAATTTTGCCACAGAAAACCATTTCTCAATAAAACGTTCTCACCTCTTTTTGTGCGATTGATCTCATGAAAGAAACCAACCTCTATACTCGACTTTTGGGGAAAAAGCGTATAACGAATGCCTGCTTTGGGCCGATAGAAAAGTGCAGATGTATCTGAGCGCCCAGAAGTCATCAAGTTCTGCAAGGTGTATAGATGCCACCTGCCTGGACTCCATTGAATATCCGCGAACGATTGTAAACCATTGAATGAATTAGGTATAGTGAACAAGTTGCCCCCCAGTTTGGTTTTCAACTGTCGACTGGAATAGCCCAAGGTCAAGGTGGTGAATGATTGTTCTATGTTATTTCTTATCGGTAAATTGAGTCCCCAGTCGCGCTGAAATTCATTATTTCTATAGCGAGTCAAAGGACTAAAATGCGCACTGGTATATTCTTGTTCTACCTCCAAACTAATCGTTTTAAAACTATCTAATGGATGGGATGCTTTGTGATTTAGGATAACACCTATGCCTTTATTTTCAGAATCCTGAATTTCACTAAACGTATTTAAATCATTGCTTGTATAAGAAACTTCTGTTCTGGTCACCTGTCTATCATTCCATTTATATACCCCTCCCGTAGTCCATTGCAGGTGTGTTTTTGGAGTGGTGATAGTAATGCTGGGTTCATAATTTCCTTGCTGAATTCCATCCTTTGGTGCCACCCATTGATATACAGAACCATTCGCGGCCGTCGATTTCAATATATAGTTTCCACGATTTAACCCCAACTGCGTGAAAATAACTTGATAGACCTTTTCCTGTTTGATTTCCGCCCATTTATAAATGGAATAGGTCGTCCCAAGTACATTGGTATCAATTTTGACATAGGCTATCCGACTGGCATCCCAGGTTATCTCAGAGGCTGCATCAATGGTTGCAGAATCCAGTTGATTTCCAATTTCACTCAAGCGCTTAACTTGTGTGGGTTTAAGTTGAATATTTAACTGATTATTCTTATCATCATTTTCGGTAAAAATTTGGGAGTAGATTTCATATTTAGGATGGACCAAATGTGCATTGGCTTCCATGGAGTAGCGAAAATAACTTCTATCCGAATACTGAAACTCGATGACAATACGCAGGTCTTTGGTGATCAACCTGTTTGGAGTAAAAACCACCTCACCCACATTGTAATTAATGGTATAATCATGTTCTACTCCTCGCTTCATCAATTGACCATTGATAAAAACTTTTTCAGTACCCGCTATGATGATGATAAAGGTCTCTCCATTATTTCCTACCAGCTTGTATGGCCCCTGATTATTTTCTTCTGCTTGAAAAATATTTCTGCTAAAAGTACCTCTTGTAATCGCAGCACCTGCGCCAAATCGCAATACAGAATTATTTCCAATTGGCACTGCAGTTTGATAACGGATTCCCTGCAACTTTCTATCAAATTTCATCATTCTATAATAGGGCTCTTCGCTCACATCAAAATCACCCAGAATAATCTTGTGACTATCTTTTTTCAGTTGTATAAAAATGCGGTCAAACTCTTGAATGGAGGCTGAATTTCCTTCTGGCTGAATGGGAATATTCGCATCTGTCATCGTAGCGTTAATCTCCAGCCCATTGGCTAGTTTACCATTGATATTTAAATTGAAGCCAGAATTTAATGCAGCATCTTGACGATTGCCGACAGTAATACCTCTTACAAATGAACCACTATATTCTAATTCATTAGAAGAGGCTACTTCGCCAGTATAATTAACGTCATCTCTATAGTAAACCGAACTTCCATTCAAATCGCCATTTTTCTTTTTACTAAGAGATCTGAGACTCGTCAGTCGAAGTGGCAATACCCTATAGGTAATCCAAATTGAATCTTGAAACAATTTGTTAGACTTGAGTACATTTGAGCGCAAATTAACTTGAAAAAAAGAAGGGTCGACAACCTGACCATGATAAGTTATATGCAAACTGCCTGGCATAATAGGACTTTCATCTAGAAGGATGGAGTCTTGTAATAAAATTCTTTTTTGACGCAGACTGCTAAGGTCATAGCGCTGCTGGGAAATCATAGTGCTATATGATAAGACCAGAAGGGCGCATATAAGAAATCGAGTCTTAAGAGTGACAAGACAAAAGTCAAAAGTTAAAAGCCGCAATTTCAGTTCTTAAATAGTGGAATTTAGTAATAGCAAATTTGAGGAAAATTTATCTATTGAACGTAAAAAGGGGAAGAAGATTGAATAAGGGTTAGGACTTTTTAATTGATAGTTTGTTAATTCCAAACAAAATATAGGATAAATAGGATTTTATTCTATTTCTTAAAATACCAAAGATACCCCGCACTTAAAGTAAACTGATGATATTTAGTACCTTCGTTGTCTGAATTGACCGCAGTACTATTAAAAGGATGATTGTATCTAGTTTCCAGAAATGGAGCCCCCCTTTCAAATTTATATGCCAAACCGAGTCCCACTATTCCGCAAAAATCCGACTTATTTACAGAAATTTTATTTGAAAAGATTATACCAGGTTCATCTAAACCTTTTGCTCTAGCATAAATGTTATAGTTTATACTTAATCCCGCTAACCCATAAATATCTAATTTACTAATGGTTAGATTTGGTTTAAGTAAGAGATTTAGCCCTATATAATGCAGGTGAATGTTATAGTTAGAATAACGCAAAGGAGAGTTATACTCATAATTCAACCCTTTATCTATGAGATGTCCCTCAATTTGAAATGAAATCTCTTCTAACAATTTATTATCATAAGCTAATCCTAAATTCAAAAAGGAAAGCCTATTTTTGAATATATCTCCTAGATTACCATTATTAATTCCGATGCCATATCGAAAATTGAGACTCTCTTTTTGAGCTTCGATTTCACAATATTGAATAACTAACAATAAAATAAATACAATCCTATTCACCTTTTTTCTCCTTCAATTTCACATATGCCTCCGTCAGCCAAAATCCCAGAAATATCCAACCCAGAACCGCAGGATAGAAAAAGAGGCGCATCACATTGTCTTGTTCATAGACATTGAAACCAGGATTACCGCCATTTCCTGGGTGGAGAGAATCATTGATACGTGGAAGTATCCAGATGAAAACCATATAAATGGTAAAGGAAAATATATTATACACTGCAGCTAGCTTGGCTCGCTTGATTTCGTCATCCAGACTTCCGCGCAAAACAAAATACGCGAGATAGACCAACATGCCAATAGCTGCACCATTCAATTTAGGATCATTAGTCCAAAAGGCCCCCCAAGTGAATTTAGCCCAAATCATCCCTGTCAGGATTCCTAAAACCCCAAAAAAGCTCGCTACACCAGCGCTGCGAGAAGCCTTGAGATCATGGGTCATTTTTCCGGAGGATAGATACAAAATAGAATGTACCAAACTATAAATCAATAAGGCCATCATGGTAAACCACATCGGCACATGATAAAAAAGATTGCGAATGGATTCTCTTAAAATAGTACGATTAGGAAAACTCCAGTGAAACTGTTTTTCAGGTAAATTTATTTTCTCATTATTTGGTAACAATCGAGTACCTATAACCGTATCTAAATAATAGGCAGAGAAATACCGAAGACCTCCCCAAGTCTCTGTATGGCAGATTAAATCTAAAACATCTTCTTTTTGAAATTCTTTGAAAAGACTAGGATGTGAAAATTTGAGGACGTAGCCAGTCTCTAGCTTTTGTATGTGAGTTGGCTTTAATATCAAACTGCTAGTATCTCCTAGAACTGACTTTTTCAAATAAAATAAACCGACTTTTTCTTTCAGTTTGGGAATAGACAGATTTAGCACTAAGGTGGTGTCCTCCGACTTATAATCCAATTTCTCTATATTGGGAGAGAGAGGCAGCAGCAGTCCACCAAGAAAACTATAGCCTATTAGGAAGATGCACAGAAACTGTAAAAAACGTTGATTAAGAAAATTCATTCGCGCCAAATATAAGGGTACAAAATTACAGACAATACCACCATAATAGAATTAAAACCTAGTAATATAGTTAGGTTTATCCAAAAATTATCGCTCGTGGTACTAAAAAAGGCTTCTTTTGATAACCTAGAGACCAAGGTTATCAATGGGATACAAAGAGGAAAGCCAAGAACAGAAGTTAGAACAGCATTATTCTTCAAGCCTTTGGACAAGGCTGTAGTCAACGTAAATAGAATAGCAAAAGAACTACTTCCCAGTAGAATAGACAGTAAAATCAATCCAAAGTTTTCTACTGGACTGCCAAACCAAATCGAAAAAATAAAATAGGTCATCAATGAAGTGAGGACGGCATAAAAACTATGAAAAATTAAACGAGCAATGATAAAATGTGCAGGCTTTATGACGGTATAATAATAAAGATAAAGTCCTTCGGACTCTTTACTGAACTGGGCTATAAGCTCATTTATCGTGGTGAATAAAATGATCACCCAGAATATGACATTCCAATATTTGACTTCCATTTTGACCAAAGCCCCTTGAGTATTGAGCAGAAAATAGAGCAAATAGGTAATAGCAAAGACATAGAGCAAAATGCTCAGGAAGGACATGCGCTGTCTAAACTCCCGCTGGAAATCGTATTTTAATAAAGCTAATACTCGTATTATCAATCCTAATAAATAAACTGAAGTTCTCACTTCAAATTAAGTGCAAATCTAAACTAGACGAGTTAAGTAGTAAAGAAATTGTTTTTACTAAAACTTAATCTTAGTACCAATAGAAAAACTACTAGAAAACTGCACAGGACGTTGCTTTTCTGCACTAAAAAATGGAAAATTATTGACTTGCGATACCAATGTATTGAGCATCGAGACATTTAAAGCAATTTTCTTAGAAAAATAGGCATCCAAATCAAATCCTGCAGCATAGCCAAATTGCATACTATTGTATTGTCTTTTATCGACATCAAAGCTATAGGATTGTTCATTTTGTCCTCCTATTGTGATGACACGATTAAATTTATCTGTATAATTAACTTGATAGAAGATTACATTGTTATAGATAAATCCTCCTTTTAAAGCAAGGGTTAGGGGTAAGGGTTTTTTATTTAATCTTATAGAATATCGTGCCAATAAGGGAATATCTAATTGATCTATATACATACTGCCGTCTCTGAAATAGGTTCCATAATCTTCTTTGAATCCTAAAACATACTGCCCTAATCCAAACCCTGATTCTAAACTCCACTTTTTTGACAATTGGTAACCAAACTGTACCCCAGCGTTGTAGCCTATCTGGCCGTTAAATTGAGCTTTATCTGAAAAGAAGTTATTCGCTGGTTTATCTTGATAAAACACATGGGAAATATTAGCTCCCATATAAGGGGTTAAGTAGAATCTTTCGATAAATTTTGGTTTGACAGAAGCCAATTCGGGCAACTTGGTTTCATTTTGAAGAGAAATGGTTTCGCTGATCAAATGATCTTGATATTTCTTGAAATTTTGAATCGTCTTAGCTTCTATTTTGGACTGAACCTGAGCCAAGATAGGGGTTTCCCATGCCAGAATGCTTGGCTCTTCAGCTTTTAGTACCTGAATCTCCTCTTGAAGTTTAGCTATCTGCTTATCCAATTCGACCAAAGCCAAAATGTCTTTTTCAAAAGATTTATATTCCTCTGGTATTCGAATAACTGGTTTTTTACTAATTATCATTAAAGCTGATGCTATTTTAGGGACAGATAGCACTGGAGGACGAGCCTCTTTTTTAGTCGAAACTGAAGACGACGTATTTAGCGGTATAGGAACATTAGCTGCTATGGTATTACTATGGAAATCAATTGGTTTATTCGAGTCTTCTTCCACAAATCGAAGCATAAATCCACAAAGAAAAACCGAAGATAGACAAGCGGCTACTAATGCCATTTTCTGAGACCGAGAAAAAAAAGGTAGCATCGCTTTAGGTCGCTCATTCTTTTCGATGGCATAGGCTATGCCCGTCCACACCTTCTGATGCGGTGACACGCTATAGTTCGCGAACATTTCTTTAAAATCACTGTCTTTCCACATAACTTCTATTTAAGTAGACGAAAGAAACTATCTAATGGTTGTACCGACTTGCGTGGCAACTCAAATTTTTCCTTAAACTTCTTTTGTAAATGGGCTCTGGCTCTGGATAATTGAGATTTGGATGTACCCTCAGAAATATTTAGTTTTTGGGCTATTTCGCCGTGCGTATATCCATCAATTGCATACATGTTGAAAATCATACGATATCCTTCTGGCAATTCTTGGATCATTTTTAACAACTCCTCAATCTCGAGACTTTTATCCGATTCAATAGCTAAGTAGGGATTAAAACTAATATCTTCTACTTTTTCTGTCTCTATTTTTCGTCGATAATATTCAATGGATGTATTCGTGACAATACGTTTTAACCAACCCTCAAAGGATCCTGCAAACTTATACGTATCAAGTTTGGTAAAAATCTTAATAAAACTATCTTGTAAAATGTCTTGAGCTTCTTCCTCATTTTTACTATATCGAAGACAGATACCATAGAGTCTAGAGGCAAAGGTATCATAAAGCAGTTTCTGCGCTATTGGATTATCCTTTAAACAAGATTGAATCAGTTCTTTATCTGTCCACACCTTACTCATTCCAATAATTTTTCCAAAGCCATGCCTCTAGATCCCTTGATTAAGATGGTTGCCTGACCAAACGTCTCCCCCTTGAACCATTGTTTTGCTCGATCTGTAGTATCAAAAAACAAGATTTTACTAGAAGGCAAAATATCTGCGAACTCAGGTCCTACAGCTACGATATAATCTATTTTTAAGGCGAGTGCCAAGTCGAGTATTTTTTTATGCTCTGCTTCTGAGAACTCTCCTAATTCCTTCATAGCTCCGAGAATAGCGATTTTTTTTTTCGCAAACTTGGATAGGTTATGCAACGCCACTTCCATACTACTTGGATTAGCATTATAAGCGTCCAGAATGATAGTAAGTTGGTCTCTTTTCAGAACTTGAGACCGGCTATTCGAAGGCTGATAAGCTTCTAAAGCTTGAACTATTTTTTTAGAATCTACCTCGAAATACCGACCAATCGTATATGCCAAAAGCACATTATAAAGATTGTAATCACCTGTCAGATTCGTTCGAATAATGTAATCCGTATCACCATCAAAGACACGTACAGTCAGAAAATCTGATTCCGAATTGTCCAATCGACCGTAAATAGGTATGTCTTCATGGGTTCCATATGGGATATAAAACAATCCATTCTTATGATTCATTAAAACACTATCATCTGAATTAATGAAAATTTTACTATTTGGATTCTGAATAAGATATCTAAAGAGTTCTGTTTTTCCTTTAATGACACCTTCCACCCCACCGAAACCCTCCAAATGAGCCTTACCAATATTGGTTATGACTCCATAATTTGGTTCTGTATATCCACAATAATCTGCTATTTCACCTTGGTGATTAGCCCCCATTTCTACTATGGATATATCTTCATAAGCCTTAATGTCCAGAAGTGTAAGAGGAATGCCTATATGGTTATTTAGATTGCCTTTGGTGCAGGCCACTTTAAATTTCGTCGCTAAAACCTCTCTAATGAGTTCTTTTGAGGTAGTTTTTCCATTGCTACCCGTAATAGCAATTAAAGGAATATTCAATTTTCTCCTATGATAAAGAGCCAACTCTTGCAATGTTTTCAGTACATCATCTACTAGAATTATACCTTGTTCCCCTTCTAAGCTTCTATCATCCACCACAGCATATTTGGCACCTTGTTTAATAGCATCCAAAGCATATTGATTGCCATCGAAATTAGGACCTTTTAGAGCAAAGAAAATCTGACCTGGTTCAATTTTTCGGGTATCTGTGGTTACCTTTTGCCCTTGAGCTAAAAATGTGATATATAGTTTTTCGAGGGTCATCATTTATAATTACAAAAAAAGCCCCCGCTGGAGTGCGAGAGCTTTTTTATCGTGATAATTAATACTATTTCTTCTTTTTAAAGACGTTTCCTGAAGGGAATTTATTACCCAAAGGACTACCCATTCTATCCATAGCACATCTGAAACCTATATCATCTGAGGCCTCAAATTCTTGGTAAAATCTTCTGGTACCTGGAGACAGCCAATAAACACGATCTTTCCAAGAACCACCCTTGTATACTCTTGATTGATCATTAATCAAAGAAGATTTTCCATAGCCATAGATAACATTTGATTCTTTATCCTGATCTGTGAAATTTCTAACATCTGCCTTTCTATAGTTTCTTCTTGCAGCAGCTTCTTCCTCTTTTACATCTCTGTAGTTCAATCTTCCAAGAGAATCTTTTTCAGCAAGTTCTCCATCTTCTCCTCTCAATTTTGTTTTAAAAATGTTACCACGGAAAGAATTGAAATCAACTGCATCCGTCATGGTCATTGGTCTGTAAACATCCATACACCACTCATTGACATTACCCGCCATATTGAATAATCCAAAATCATTTGGATAGTTGGCCTTGATAGGTGAAGTAGGGCAAGCGTTATCATTTAAATTAGGTGCAAGTCCCATGAAATCTCCTCGTCCTCTTTTAAAGTTTGCTAAGAAATCGCCTTGCAACTTTCCTGTTTTTGGATATCTCAAACTATGTCCATTCCATGGATAAATTTTTTGTTCTGTAATTCTCTCCTCATCTTTATAAGGTTGATTTCCGACAAGAGAGTAAGCAGCATACTCCCACTCAGATTCTGTAGGCAATCTATAGTCTGGTTGAAGAATACCATCTTCAAATTTTACTGGACGCGTAGACTTACCGCCTTGTGCTATGTCTTTTATTTGTTTCTTACCAGTAGTTGGCTCATACTGACCCGCTAAGTAGGCTTGAGTGTTAAAATTGTTATCGTCTACATCAGAAGCAGGATCCAATTTAATTATTCCTTTAGTGGCTAATACTTGCTCGTTTACTCTATCACTTCTCCATTTAGCGAAATCGTTTGCCTGTAACCAAGAAACTCCTACCACTGGATAATTATCGAATGAAGGGTGTCTGTAGTAATATTCTACATAAGGCTCATTGTATGCCAATTCATCTCTCCAAACTAAGGTATCGGGAGTTGCACGCTGAACCACCTGAGGGAATGACTCCCCAAATACTCTCGCCAACCAGTAGTTGTACTCACGATATTGAATATTAGAAATCTCTGCTTCGTCCATATAAAATGAAGGCACGGTAACTCTTCGAGCTACGTTATTCCAATCTCTCATTACATCTTCGTCTTTTTGACCCATCAAATAAGTACCACCCGGAATCAAAACCAATCCAGGTGCGGTAGCTTGTCCTGCATAGTTTAGCTTTTCGAAGCCTCCGTTCTTAGTGTCATTGTAGTTCCAGCCAGTCGTTTCAGATTTGCCAGCCTTAGAACTACCTTTTTTACAAGAAGTAATAACTCCGAAAAAGAAACTGCTGACTACAAGATAAACAATAAGTTTTTTCATGTTTATTATATTTTAATATTTAATTCAGTTCGCTAAGATAACGCAATTTTTAAGATTTATTGTGTCTTTTTTTAATTTCGCATGAAATCAGGGCAAAATAATACATTTTTATACTCATTTGGATAGAGGGAATTGTCCTCTCCTCGAAAGAGAATTCTCAACCCAATCTCGTGAGAACCACCAGTATATGATCCTAATCCATTCAAATTTAAGTCATAAGAATAACTAATTCGGACTTTATTGAAATTAAACCCAGCTAAAAATATAAAGGACTCTATTTCCTTGGCATTGTGCCTCAATCCTATACCTACATTAAGCATTTCATACTGATAAAGTATATTTCCTACAAATTTGTTGTAACCATATTGTCTATCAAAAAGAAAATAAGGAAACAATCCTATTCGCTTGTCTTGATTAAACCAATACACTCCCCCTACTTGACTGGAAAGAACAATATCCTCGAATTGTTTAGAAGCTGTATTTTTAAGTCGACTATTCGGCAGCATATTTCTTGCACTCAGTCCAGCATAAAAATAGTTGGTAAAATAAACGAGTCCAGCATTGAAATTAACCCCTGTTTGGGTTAAATCCATAGATATATCTTCCGACGTTGGCGGTAATTGACTGAACCCATTTATAGGGTCTATTTGATCGTAAAATACAAGTCTCGATCTATCCAATTGCTGATGAACAATATTGACAGATAATCCAAATCTCAGGGCATGGTATTCATTAAATTTCGCTTGATAGGCGTAATTAATATTCACATAATATCTTGAAAAAATATTATCCCCAAATTTATCGGCAATCACTTGGGCGCCAATTCCACTATTATAATCTTTGATGTATTGGTCAAATGAGACAAAATAAGTATTGAAACCTGAATTAATTTGACTACCAATGTTAGGGTACTCATTGCGATAATGAGCTAGTATGCGAGGTCCGAACTGGATACCTGCAAATGCAGGATTTGAAAAAAACTGCGTTTGAGATAATTGGGAGAAATGAATGTCTTGTGATAATCCAATATCACATAGAGACAAACAAA
The DNA here is from genome assembly GCA_021297855.1 of Sphingobacteriales bacterium. GTDB lineage: Bacteria > Bacteroidota > Bacteroidia > Chitinophagales > JADJOU01 > CHPMRC01. The sequence continues at coordinate 70,959 of JAJTHM010000030.1, forward strand.
AAATAAGCCCAGACAATTTTTTAAGCACCGCCGCGTTGTAGATGTTGTAGATTTTGATAAACACTAATTTTAAAAACACAAAACTAATAAGATAAGTTATTCTGACTATATTTGATATCTGAATATGAAATTTAATTCTGCCTTCTTAACGCACAGAAACCTTGTTTTAGTATCAATCTTTTTTTTATTTTCAGCATCTAAGCTTGAAGCTAGTTCTGTTTTTAGTAAGGGAAATTGGTATAAATTCACTATTGACAAGCAGGGAGTATATAAATTAGACTACAACTTTTTGGTTAATGAGCTCAATGTGAAACCACAAGAACTAAGCATTGCCACTATTGGGGTCTTCGGATATGGTGGTGGAGCATTGCCTGAGTTTTTTACTCCCGGTTCTCTACAGTTAAGAGAAAATAATATAGAAATCATCGATATAAACAACAATGGCGTCCTCGAAAAAGAGGACTATATTTTATTCTATGGTGATGGTCCATTTGGAAGAAAGTTAAACCAAAACAAAGGTTGGTTTGAACACACTTCAGCCTACTATACCAATGTGCAATCTTTTTTCTTCACAACTACAGAAGGAAGCGGCAAGAAACTCGGAGCTTTAAACTCTGGATCTAATTCTGTACGCACATTCAATAGCTACGACTATTTTGGTATTTCAGATTTAGATTCATTTAATCCGAATTTGTCGGGTCGGGTTTGGTATCATCGGACTATAAATAACATTGTGAAAACGATTAGCTCAAACTTGCCTCTGACTCAATGCAGCGGTGGCGAAAAAGTCATCATTTCATATAGCTATTTAACCAAACTTTCTAACGTTAGTCTTTTCATTTCTGTCAACAATAGTTTTGTAAAGTCCATTGCACTGAATGCCTCGGACAAGTATCAAGTAGACACGATACAATTGCCCTGTCCTGGAGCGAATCCTACCATTAGTTTTGCTATAAACGGATCCATAAATGATAATTTTTATTTGGATTTTATAACTGTCAACGGTAAATCGCCCTTGACCTATTCCGGCTCTCAATTTAACTTTCGATTTAAAGAGGAGGTCGGCACGAGAAACAATATTCAATTTAACCTCAGTGGTGCACAAAATGCAAAGCTATGGGATGTATCCACCATAGGTTCATTCAAGAACGTGACCACAAAAAATCTCATTTTTGAAAACCCATCTACAGTCAATGAATTTGTAGTTTTTGAAGACAATAACGCATACAAACCTTCTGCTATAGGCAAAATTGCAAATCAAGATTTATCAGGTCTTGGAGCAGCGCATAATCTAATCATAACGCATAAAAATTGGATAAATCAAGCAAAGGAACTGGCAGAATTTCATAAAGAAGAACGAGGCATAACCACCCATGTAGTAGATGTAGATCAGATATATAATGAATATAGCTCAGGGAATAAGGATGTAACAGCCATTCGTAGATTTATAGCTTCTATCGCGGATAAGGGTCTCACGGCACCTGAAAAATTATCGACAGTGACTCTTTTTGGTAAGGCTTGTGTAGATTATAAAAAAGTGAACAAAGTTAGCAATACATGTGAAGATTATGTACCAACATATGAGACCCTGTATTCCAATAATTATCTGGTCTCTTTTCCCACAGATGATGTTTATGGCCTAGACTATAGAGTAGATACCAACCTAGATGATAAAACAAAAATAATGGCATTTGGCGTAGGCAGATTGCCTGTATCTTCTTTAGAAGAAGCCAAAGATATAGTCGGTAAAATTAAAAAATATAAAGATAAAAAATCGTATGGCGATTGGAGAAACCAAACTACCCTCGTAGCGGATGATTACGATGATAGAGTAGATGCCGATTTTTATACACAAAATGAAACTATCAGTAAAGAACTAGAGAGGAAAAGAATAAAGACATTACAAAATAAGGTCTATCTCGATGCCTTTTTCCAGCAGCAATTTTCAGGAGGACAGCGCTATGAAGATGTAGAAAAGCTCGTCAAAGATAATTTTACCTTTGGCAATCTGCTCATGACCTATGTAGGACATGGTGGGGATGCTAATTGGTCACAAGAGCGAATCCTTTCTTCTAATGATTTACCTATTTACAAGAATGAATATTCACTTCCTTTTGTCACTACAGCCACCTGTGGATTTGCGCCATATGATAAGCCTAATGCCAGCAATAAATCAGCCGGGGAGAAGTATTTCCTCCAGAAAGATGGTGGTGCAATTGGCTTATTGACTACCTGTCGGGAGGTATTAATATCAGACCAAGGTCCGTTTATGACTAATTTCTTTGAGAGTTTTTTTGGCACCAATAATAAAACCCTTGGTGATATCGCACGTGCGACCAAAAACACCAATAATATCGATGAAAATTCTCAAAAAGTAGTTTTACTTGGAGATCCGGCATTAGAGCTCAATCTTCCTAAGTTTAATGTAGTGACGACCAGTATTTCAAATGGGACTGATGACACATTAAAATCATTGAGTAAGGTAAAAATTCAAGGTGAAGTTCAGGATTTATCCAATACCCTGCTTTCCGATTTCAATGGATTCTGTCAGATAACCGTCTTGGACAAACCCACCTTGAACAAACTAAACTACAATGATGTCAAAACACCAAAAATACCAGGAGACACATTTAAAACTCAACAAAGTAGAATATTCAGAGGCAGTACAGAGGTTATAAATGGGAAATTTTCTATTGAGTTTATTGTACCAAAAGATATTAACTATGCTATTGGTCGTGGGAAAATCTCCTATTATGCTGCCGATGTAAGACTAAAGCCGTATCGCGATGCAGCGGGTATGGATACGAATGTATGGATAGGTGGGGCCAATTTAAATGCCGCATTAGATAATGATGCACCCAAGGTGACCTTATTCATGAATGATGAAAAATTTGCATTTGGAGGCATAACGAATGCCGATCCGATACTACTAGTAAAATTATTTGACTCCAGCGGCATCAACACCACAGGTGCAGGCATAGGACATGATATCACCGGAATTTTGGACAATAATTTAAGACTTCCAATCAACCTAAATAGTTATTATAGAACGGAACAAGGAGATTTTATGACTGGCAGGCTTAATTATCCTTTTTACAAACTCAAAAATGGACGACATACTATCAAAGTGAAAGCCTGGGATGTTTACAATAATCCAGGAGAAGGCTATACCGAGTTCATTGTGGCTCCATCAGAAAAAATTGCACTCATGCATGTGCTCAATTATCCCAATCCTTTTACCACTCATACCCGATTTGAATTTGAACACAATAGACCTAATGAAATACTCGATGTGACCATAAATATTTTGACTATATCAGGACGAGTAGTCAAGCGAATTCATCAAAAATTAAGTACTGAAGGATTCAGAGTCAGGGACCTGATTCATTGGAACGGCTTAGATGATTTTGGAGACAAAATTGGAAAAGGAGTTTACATATACACCGTAACCATAAGGGATTCCAAGGGTGAAACAGCTAGTAAATACGAAAAACTAGTTTTATTACAATAAAATTTGTTTCTTTGCGTTGATATTTAAATTGTATAAAATAGAACTGTGATTTTTTATAGAGGCGTTGGAAGGATAATTCCATTTTTTTTACTACTTATTATTTCTAACCAGCTTGTATCACAAGGAACCATTAATCACAATGGATTGGAGTATGTAATTACGACAGGGGTGCCATTTATGCGAATAGCTACCGATGCGCGATCAGCGGGTATGGCAGAAGTAGGTGTAGCTACATCCGCGGATAATAATGCAGGGTTTCACAATCCTGCCAAGCTAGCTTTTATAGAAAATGATATGGGAGCATCTATCAATTTTGCTCCATGGCTCAGACAAATCACGAACGATATTTATCTAATCAATGCGAACGGGTATTACAAAATTTCACCAAATCATGCTGCCGGACTAAGTTTACGTTATTTCACACTTGGTCAAATAAATTATACGGATCAAACTGGACAGCCTCTTGGAATTTCTAAGCCGTATGAATTTGCGGCAGAAGGTCATTATGCGTTTCGTCTTTCAGAAAACTTCGGTATTGGGGCTAGCGGTCGTTTTATTTTATCTGATTTATCTAACGGAGCAACCACAGCCACAACTCAAATTCCTTCGGGCAATGCCTTCTCCGTAGATTTTGCTGCATTTTACACCAAGAAACTAGAAATAGGTAGATTTCAGGAAACAAAACTAAACATTGGTATCAACATCTCCAATATAGGTTCTAAAATACAGTATAGCGCCAATGGACAACCTGATTTTATTCCTACTAATTTAGCCTTAGGAGCCTGCATGGAGAGTCAAATTGATGATCACAATACCGTTAGTTTTAGCGTTCAGGTAGATAAGTTATTGGTTCCAACTCCTACCTATACGAGAGATAATCAAGGTAAGTTCAATTTTGTAGATGCGAATAGAAATGGAGTACCTGATTTTAAAGAACATGGCTCCATAGCAGGTATGTTGGTCTCATTCGGAGATCATGCTAATGGCATTGGTGGCGAATTAGGTGAATTTATATATCATACAGGTGCAGAGTATTCCTATCAAAAAACATATTTTTTGCGTGCTGGATTCTTTTATGAACCAGAAGGTGCTGGTGGTCGACAATTCGTCACTGCGGGTTTAGGTCTCAAATACAATGCTCTAAAACTGGATTTCTCGTACTTACTCCCGATTACACAACAGCGCTCTCCGTTAGATAATCAAATGAGGGTCTCCTTAGCATTCAATATAGGGGAAACTAAAAAAGATACATACTGGTAGAGAACTAGTTTTTAATATACCTCTCCTCGAGACTATAGTTCCCCATTTTTACTTTAAAGAAGTATAATCCTTTAGCATAGTTATCTGTGTTAATATAAACACGGTTGACCCCTTTGATAAGGTTAACTATTGATTTTGAAATAGACTTAGCCCCAAAATACACTTCGACATCTACATTCTCCATAGCTTCTTTAGAACTAATCTCTAGGATAGTATTGCTCTGCGATGGATTGGGATATACAGATAGGATTCTTTCCTTATATAATATTTGATTGTAGTTTATCGCTTTATCAAATTTTGGCATGCCAAATCCTATTTCGCGGTTAGGGTTCAAATAATTACTTCCGCTTGAGTAGATTATGCTTCTCAATTCATGGGGTTTCAAGGTTGGATGTTTTTGCCAAAAGCAAGCTATGAGACCACACAACAATGGAGAGGAAAAGGACGTCCCATTTCCATAATGGAAGGAGCCTAAATCATAATAAAGGGTTGTACCCTTGCCAACCCCAACAATATTGGGTTTTATAGTATTTGATTTAAAATAGCCTCTCGAGCTAAAATTAGCCAAATTCGTATTTAAATCGAGAGCTCCTACGGCTATGACTCCTTCTACATCAGCCGGTGCGGTTATGATGTTCCAATCCTTATCCCCGTGGTTACCGGCAGAATTTACAACAATAATTCCCTTCTCCACTGCTATAGCTGCAGCTTTCGAAACTATTGTAGTCTTGCCATTCATATCATCTCGACTATAATTTTGACTCGCATCATCAAAATGATGATAGCCAAGCGATGAATTGATCATATCCAAACCCATACTATCCGCCATTTCAGCTGCAATAGCCCAGTTCAATTCTTCCACCCGCGATTCACTTCTCGGGTCTTCTGTGATGAATAAATAATAACTCGCCTTTGGAGCACTCGCGGCAATAGTATCCCTAACAAAAGCCGCCATACAACCCATTACGGCTGTACCATGGCCATCTAATGTAAACAACTTATCTGTATTTTCTACAATATTTTTTACTGGAAAAATTCGCTTATCGGCAAACAAATGCTTAAAGGAGGCTATCTGATCCAGACGATCAAATCCAGCGTCAAAAACTCCAATTCGCACACCTTGCCCTTCAAAGCCTTCGTCATGAAGCACTCTTCCCCCATGTAGTTCTATCTGTGTAAAAGCATCGCCATATTGCTCTTTGGTGTAGTTGGATTCTAATTTCTGTTCCGTTGTCTTTTGTTTGTTGCTATTCGTATTCAGGACCTCTACCCTATCCACGAATTCCAACTTCATGATTTTCCCTATTTCTTCGTTATTGCATTCGACAGAAACAGCATTTAACCAGCGAGAAGATTTCTGCACTGGAGCTATTTTTTCTATGCTTGCCTTCCGATTTATCTCAATTGCGTAATCTCCTGCATCCAGTTGAATGCCATATTTCATTTTTCGATTTATTGATTCTATCGAAAGTGCCAAATTTGATTTTGTTATCCCTTTGGGTTTCAGATAAACTAAATAATGCACTTGAGCTCTCAGAGCAAATGGAATGAAAAACAAAAGAAAATGAATAAGTACACTTTTCAGCATAAAACAAATATAAGTCTAAGATAAACGAATAGGAACATTTTAAATTGTAAATTCTCTAAAAAAAACAAGGTTGCTATTTCTAGCAACCCTGTTTTAAGCTCATCAAATAATTGTTTCCTACTATTTCGATATGGTGAATCTACCTATAGCAGATTCTTCGTCATTCGAAAGTATCAATTGATAGTTACCATTGGCCAACTGACTAAAGTCAAACGCATGTGAACTCTCTAGACTCGTATGCTTCTCGTTGAAGACAGCCACGGTTCTTCCAGTCATATCCGTGACGGTGAAGGTAATTGGCTTCAACTTCTTGCTGCTCACATCCACGGTCACTTTGCCATCGGTCGTCGGTACTGGATATAAACTAAAGCCAAATCCATTCTTATCTACCTGCGTGATACCAGAACTCGTCTTCAATTTATAATCCATATAAATCGTACCACCTAGTTTTGGACTCACCAACTGCTTCAGGATAACGAAGTTCACGCCATTCTCCACACCAAATTCC